>JAKAML010000323.1 GCA_021812845.1 Pseudomonadota bacterium | reverse complement strand
AAAGTCACTGCCTGCCGTGCGATATATGAGGAAGCGCCCGCCGAAACGAGCAGCAGCGGGAAGGATCATGACGACCTTTTCAATCCGGGACGACAAGCGGGAGTTCGGCCGTCGCACGACGCGGCTCGGGGGCTGGATCAAGGTCAAGGGCCGTCCGCCCGTTCCCTGCCGGGTGGAGAACGTGTCCGAAGGCGGCGCGCTGATCTCACTTCCACAGGCGATGCCCTTGCCGCGGCGCTTCACGCTCCGGATCGACACCGGGTCCATCGAGCATCTCTGCGAGGTGCGCCACGGCGACGGGTTGCAGATCGGCGTCGCATTCGTCGTCGCCGAGGCCCTGGCCGCGGTCGACACGTCGGCCGTCCGCGAGCTCGAGGCCTTCGCGCGCACCGTCCCCTGGGGCCAGGACGGCTACTGAGGCACCGCACTGCGGACCGGCGCGTGATGACCTCCGGCCCGCCGCCCCCTATAGTGCGTCGCCATGAGCGATACTCTCCCCACGTCCGCCGGGTCCGACCCCGAGCGCTCGAACCGCGGCTCGACCGTGCCCGACGGCGAGGCGGTGCCGGTCGTCAAGGGCAGCCACGTCTACCTGATCGACGGCTCGGGCTACATCTTCCGCGCCTTCCACGCCCTGCCGCCCCTGACGCGACCGTCCGACGGTCTGCCGGTCGGGGCCGTGCACGGCTTCTGCGCCATGCTCTGGAAGCTGCTCGCCGAGAGCAAGGCGAGCGAGGCCCCGACCCACGTCGCCGTGATCTTCGACGCCGGACGCGAGACCTTCCGCAACAAGATCTACGACAAGTACAAGGCCCAGCGTCCGCCGCCGCCCGAAGAGCTCGTGCCGCAGTTCCCGCTGATCCGCGACGCGGTCAAGGCCTTCAACGTGGCCTCGATCGAGCAGGACGGCTACGAGGCGGACGATCTCATCGCCACCTACGCCAAGGACGTCGTCGCCAGGGGCGGCGACGTGACCATCGTCTCCTCCGACAAGGACCTGATGCAGCTCGTGGTGCCGGGCGTCGTCATGCTCGACGGCATGAAGGCGAAGCGGATCGGCCGCGACGAGGTGATCGAGAAGTTCGGCGTGCCGCCCGACAAGGTCGTCGACGTGCAGGCGCTGGCCGGCGATAGCGTCGACAACGTGCCGGGCGTGCCCGGCATCGGCATCAAGACCGCGGCCGAGCTCATCAAGGAGTACGGCGACCTCGACGCGCTGCTGGAGCGCGCCGGCGAGATCAAGCAGCCCAAGCGCCGCGAGAAGCTGATCGAGTTCGCCGACCAGGCGCGGCTTTCGCGCGAGCTGGTCCGGCTCAAGGACGACGTGCCGCTCGACGTCGCAGCCGACAGTCTCGGCGTCCAGGATCCCGTCCCCGCGACGCTGCTCGCGTTCCTGCAGGCGATGGAGTTCAACACGCTGACCCGCCGCATCGCCGAGAAGCTCGGCGCCGAGGTGCCGCCGCCGCTCGCCGCGTCGGTCGGGCAGAGCGTGCGCTCGGCGGACACGGGGCTCACCTCCCCCCTGCGGGGAGGGGCCAGGGGTGGCGGTACTTCGAATCCCGGCGCGTCCGGCTCCACCCCACCCCCGAGCCCTCCCCGTCGGGGGGAGGCGGAGAGCGGAACCCCCGCCGCCGCCGTCTCGGCCGCCGCGGCCGAGGCGCGCAAGGCGCCGTTCGATCGCGCCCGCTACGAAACCGTCTCGTCCCTCGACGCGCTCGACGCCTGGATCGTCGAGGCCCGCGGCGCGGGTCGGGTCGCCTTCGACACCGAGACCACGGGCCTCGACTCCATGCGCGCCGACCTCGTCGGATTCTCGCTCGCGACCGCCCCCGGCCGGGCCTGCTACGTGCCGGTCGGCCATCGCGGCGCGGCCTCGGACCTGTTCGGCGGCGGCGGCCTCGCCCCGGGCCAGATCCCGCTCGCCGACGCCCTCGCCCGCCTCGGGCCGCTGCTCGCGGACGCCTCGGTCTTGAAGGTCGGGCAGAACATCAAGTTCGACATGCTGGTGATGTCGCGCCACGGCATCCGCATCACCCCCTTCGACGACACCATGCTGCTCTCGTACGCGCTCGACGGCGGCCGCGGCGGCCACGGCATGGACGACCTCGCGATCCGCCACCTGGGCCACGCCTGCATTCCCTTCGACAAGGTGATCGAGCACGCGCCGGGAGCGAAGAAGGCCGAAAAGACCTTCGCCGGCGTGCCGGTCGACAAGGCGACCGAGTACGCCGCCGAGGACGCGGACGTGACGCTGCGGCTGTGGATCGCCATGAAGCCGCGGCTCGCAGCGGAGCGCATGACGACCGTCTACGAGACGCTCGAGCGGCCGCTCGTCCCGGTGATCGTCGCCATGGAGGCGGCCGGGATCAAGGTCGACCGCGCCATTCTGGCCCGGCTCTCCGCCGCCTTCGCGCAGTCCGCCGCGCGGCTCGAGGACGAGGTCGACGCCCTCGTCGGCCACAAGTTCAATCTCGCCTCCCCGAAACAGCTCGGCGAGCTGCTGTTCGACCGCCTGCAACTGCCCGGCGGCAAGCGCACCAGGTCCGGCCAGTGGGAGACCCGCGCCTCCCTGCTCGACGATCTCGCCGGCAACGAGGACCTGCCCGCGGACGCCCGCCGCCTCATCAACACGATGCTCGAGTGGCGGCAGCTCACCAAGCTGCGCTCGACCTACACCGACGCGCTGCCGGAGTTCATCGATCCGGCAACGGGTCGCATCCACACGAGCTACGCCCTCGCCGCGACGACAACCGGCCGCCTCGCGTCCTCCGACCCGAACCTCCAGAACATCCCGGTCCGCACCCGGGAGGGCCGCGAGATCCGCACCGCGTTCATCGCCGAGAAGGGCATGAAGCTCGTCTCCGCCGACTACTCTCAGATCGAGCTGCGCGTGCTCGCCCACATCGCCGACATCCCGCAACTCAAGAAGGCGTTCGCCGACGGCCTCGACATCCACGCCATGACCGCCTCCGAGATGTTCGGCGTGCCGCTCCAGGATATGCCGGCCGACGTGCGCCGCCGCGCCAAGGCGATCAATTTCGGCATCATCTACGGCATCTCCGCGTTCGGTCTCGCCAACCAGCTCGGCATCGGCCGCGAGGAGGCCGGCAACTACATCAAGACCTATTTCGAGCGTTTCCCCGGCATCCGCGAC
>JAKAML010000322.1 GCA_021812845.1 Pseudomonadota bacterium | reverse complement strand
TCCGATCTTGATCGACGAAGGCCGCGCGCTCGTCGTCGCGGTCAACAAGTGGGATCTGGTCGAGGACAAGCAGAAGGCGCTGCGCGACATCCGCGAGCTCGTGGCGGAGAAGATGGACGCGGTCTCGGGCGTTCCGGTCGTGACAATCTCGGCCATCGCCGAGCGCGGCCTCGACAAGCTGTGGGACGCGGTGTTCAAGGCCTACGCCGCCTGGAACACCCGGCTTTCGACGGCCGAGCTCAACCGCTGGCTCGAGGAGGCGCTGTCGCGTCATGCCGCGCCCGCGGCCTCCGGACGCCGGATCCGGCTCCGCTACATCACCCAGCCGTCGTCGCGCCCGCCGACCTTCGTCACCTTCTGCTCGAAGCCCGAGGATCTGCCGCGGTCCTACGTGCGCTACCTCACCAACAGCCTGCGCGAGGCCTTCGACCTGCCGGGGGTGCCGATCCGCTTCAACCTCCGCAAGGGCGCGAACCCCTACGAAAGTCGGCGCAAGCGTGGAGGCTGAATCGACCCGTTTCCCGCACCGGGCGGGGCGTGGGCGGCGGGCCAGCTCGCCGCACCCACTGGTCCGGCCTCAGTGTTGCCGCTAAATATCGGCCCATCGCGGCGCCGGCCGTTGCGCCGCCGCATCCGAGAACAGGCTCGTCAGCCCGGCCGATCGCCGTGCCGGAAGGCCAGCCAGAACCCGAGAAAGGCCGTTCATGTCCTTCGTCACGCCGAAACTCCCGCTCCCCTTAGCCGTCCTCGCGCTGGCCGCCGGCATCGTCGCTACCGCCGCTCCCGCAAGCGCCCAGGATGCCCGCGTCCGCTCGGCCTGCTCCGGCGACTACCACCGCTACTGCCCGTCCTATCCCGTCGGCAGCACGCAGCTCCGGAGCTGCATGAGGGCGGTCGGCAAGCGCCTGACGCCGGCCTGCGTCGATGCGCTGGTCGCGTCCGGCGAGATCCCGCGCAAGGACGCCAAGCGCCGCTGACCGTCCGTCGCGCGGACGACGAGCGCAGGCCATGCGGAGCGCAGCGGGCGGGAGACGGCAGCGAACATGACTAGGCTGCCGAACTCACCGCCCGCACGGGCGTCAGCCATGAAGGATGGCGCCGCTCCGGACGCGAAGATTTAAGGGATCGCGTCCGCCGTTCAAGTGGCGTCGCGAAAAAATCCGCGGCTGATGCGGCGGAACGCAGCGCACTCTTCCGGCGGTGCTGGCAAACCGGATGGAACCGTGACCGAAGTGCTGTTCTATCATCTCGAGCGGGCGCCCCTGGAACGGGTGCTGCCGGGACTTCTCGAGCGGACCCTCGAGCGCGGCTGGCGCGCGGTGGTGCAGGTCGGCACGCCCGAGCGGCTCGAGGCGCTCGACACCACGCTCTGGACCTACCGCGAGGACAGCTTCCTGCCGCACGGCCGGTCGGGCGACGGCCATGCCGCCGAGCAGCCGATCTATCTGACGACGGGCGACGAGACGCCGAACGGCGCCGGCGTGCGCTTCCTCGTCGACGGCGCGGAGATGTCCGCATTCGACGGCTTCGTCCGCGTCGTCTGCCTGTTCGACGGCAACGACGGCGCGGCGCTGGCGCAGGCTCGCGCCCAGTGGAAGGCGGTCAAGAGCGCCGGCCTCGCGGCCACCTACTGGCAGCAGTCCGAGAGCGGCCGCTGGGAGAAGAAGGCATGAGCCGCGCCCGGCGGACCACGGCCCCATGAACTACCGCCATGCGTTCCACGCCGGCAATTTCGCCGACGTCCTGAAGCACGCCGTGCTGGCGCTCGTCGTCGAGCACCTGAAGCAGAAGCCGGCGCCGTTCCGCGTCATCGACACCCACGCCGGCGCCGGCCGCTACGATCTCGCCGGCGCCGAGGCCCGGCGCACCGGCGAATGGCGCGGCGGCATCGGCCGGCTCCTCGAGGCGCGGCTCGACGCCGACGTGGCGGCAATGCTCGCGCCATATCTCGAGACCGTGCGCGCGGGCAACGACGACCCGGTCGCGATCACGAGCTATCCCGGCAGCCCGCTCGTGGCGCGGCGGCTCCTGCGACGCGGGGACCAGCTCGTCGCGAACGAGCTCCACCCCGAGGACCACGCCGTCCTCCGGGCGACGTTCGCGGGCGACCCGCAGGTGAAGGTTCTGGCGCTCGACGGCTGGACCGCGCTCAAGTCGCTGCTGCCGCCGCCCGAGCGCCGCGGCGTCGTCCTCGTCGATCCGCCGTTCGAGGAGGCCGGCGACCTCTTCCGGCTCGCGGACGGACTGCGCGAGGCGATCCGCCGATTCGAGACCGGCATCTACCTGCTGTGGTATCCGATCAAGGATCCGAAGCGGCTGCGGCCGTTCCAGGCGCGCCTCGCCGGGCTCGGCCTCCCGCGCTCGATCGTGGCCGAGCTGATGATCCGCCGCGCCGTCGACGCCGACCTGCTCAACGGCTGCGGATTGGTGATCGTCAATCCGCCCTACCTGCTGCGGGACCGTCTCGACAGGTTGCTGCCGGTGCTGGCGGACATCCTGGCGTCCGGGCCGGGCGCGGAAGGGCGCTGCCACGGCCCGGCGCTCACCGATCCCTGAACGTCGCCGCCGCGCCGGGCGCACCGGGCACCTCGGGGCGCCCCCGGGGCGAAGCGTCCGGGCGCAATTCCCGCGCGCAATTCCGTCTTGCGAACGACATCTCTTTCTTCGATACTGAACCTAGTTCGGGCCAACCCGAGCGATCTTGCGACCAGATCGAGCACAAGACGACGCACGAATGCTTTCGCCTTCCTTCGCCCGATCCCCAGCACCTCCGCCATCGGACGCGAATGCCCACCCCGCGAGGCCGAGGCCGCCCGCGGCAGCCGGCGCGCGCCCCGGCCCGTGACGACCCGTCGAGGAGACCCCTGAAATGCGGCAGACCGGCACCGTGAAGTTCTTCAATACCGAGAAAGGCTTCGGATTCATCCGGCCGGACGGCGGCGGGAGCGACGTGTTCGTGCACGTCACGGCGGTCGAGCGCTCCGGCATCGGCACCCTCGGCGAGGGGATGCGCGTCTCCTACGAGACCGAGCCCGACAAGCGCGGCAAGGGGCCGAAGGCGGTCCAGCTTCAGCCCGCCTGACGGCAACCGCCCGCCCGTCGCTCGCTCCGTGCGCGAGGGCAGCCCCGTGCGCGACGGCCGCCCCGTCCGCGACGGCCGCCCCGTCCGCG
>JAKAML010000006.1 GCA_021812845.1 Pseudomonadota bacterium | reverse complement strand
CGATCGCTGCCGCCGCCGCCGCCTCTGCGCGGCGTGGCGGCACCGCCGCGGCCGAGGAACGTCCGGCCCTGTCACCGCGGGACGACCTGCAGCGCATCAACGGCATCAACGCCGAGGTGGAGAAGCTGCTCGCCGCGCAGGGCATCGCGCGGTTCTCCCAGATCGCGGCCTGGACGGCGGCCGACACGGATCGCTTCAACGGCCTGCTCGGGACGCCGGGTCGCATCGCGCGCGAGAACTGGATCGAGCAGGCGGCGGTGCTGGCCGGCGGCGGGGGCGGCTATGCGCGCCGCTCGGACCAGCCGGCCCGGCCCGCCGAGGCGGAATCGCCCCGCCCGACACGCCTCGTCGACGCGATCCGCGAGCGCGAGGAGGCGTCGTCGAAGATCCCCGACAAGTCGGTCGCGGTGTCGGGCAGTCCGGCCGCCGCCGCACCCGGCACCGAGCGCGCCGCCGGCGGGGGCCGTTCCGACATGTCGGTCCTGCGCAGCGTCCGCTCCGAGCACCTGCGCGGCGACGTGGCCACCTCGGCCGGCGTCGACGACCTGAAGCGGATCCGCGGCATCGGTGTCCTGATCGAGAAGAAGCTCAACTCGCTCGGGGTTTCGAGCTACGAGCAGGTGGCCAACTGGACCGCCGCCGACATCGACCGCGTCAGCCAGATCCTCGACTTCAAGGGTCGCATCGAGCGCGAGAACTGGGTCGAGCAGGCGCGCATCCTGGCCTCGGGCGGCGATACCGAGTTCTCGCTCCGGATCGACAAGGGCAGCATCTGATATCCGCGAGACGAGGTTTCGACCTCGAAAGCTTCCCCGACACGTCATTGCCGTGCTCGATGGCCGGCCATGACATGGAAGGGGACTTGGCAGGGGGCAACGCGCCGCTCGCGGGTATGACGCACGACCGATCGCGGGCGCGGACTTCGTCTCAGGCTGCCGCGGCGTGAGCCGACGCGGCGGTCTTGTCCGACGCGGCGAGGAAGCGGGCGATGGCCGCCCGAGTCGGCAGGTCGCGCAGCAGCGGCGCGTGGCCCTCGCCCGCGACCGTCACCGCCTCGGCGCGCGGGTGGCGGCGCGTCATCTCGTCCACCGTCGCCTGCGACAGGAGATCGGAGTTCTCGCCGCGCACGATCAAGAGCGGCAGCCGTCGGACCGCCTCGAACTGCGGCCAGAGCGCGGGGACCGGTCCGTCGAGAACCGAAACCGCGCGCGCGAGCTTGGGGTCGTAGCCCGGTGCGGGACGGCCGCCCGACTCATTGAATAGTTGCCGCGCGATCGTCTCCCAGTCCGTGTCCGGCACGCGCGTGAACTGCTTTTCGAACAGCCCGCGGACCAGCCTCGCCGCGTCCGCCCAGGACTGCGGCAACGGCGCGCGGCCGACGTAGCTCGCGATCCGGGCGAGGCCCTGCTGCTCGATTACCGGGCCGATGTCGTTCAACACCAGCGCGCCGATGGACGAGGGCTGCGCCGCGGCCATGACGAGCGCGATCAGCCCGCCGCGCGAGGTGCCGACGAGCGCGACGTCGTGCCGGCCGATGACGGTGAGATAGTCGAGCACGTCGAGCATCTCGATCGGGATCGCGTAATTGCGCCAGTCGGGATCGAAGTCGGAGGCGCCGCGGCCGCGGTAATCGAGGGTGTAGACGTCGCGCAGGTGTTCCGCTTCCCGGGCGAGGTGCAGCGCGAGGTCGTGGAAGTCGCGGCCGTTGCGCGTCAGCCCGGGCAGGCAAAGCGCGGGTCGGCGTCGTGTCGCGGACGCCGGCCCGCGGGCCCGGTAGCGGCGTCCGGCGAGACGCAGGCCGTCGCGGGCGGTGAAGGCGATGGCTTCGAAGCTCGACTGCTCGGTCATGATCGCGCGATCCTCGGACGTGCCGGCGACCCGCGACCGGATCGCGAGGCCATCAGATACGGGAGTCGGCGCCGGCGCGATAGGGGCCGGCGGCGACCTCATTCGCCGGCGGCGCGAGGCGGCGGCGTGGTCGCGACGCCGCCGGAACCGGCGCCCGCGGAGGAGGGGGCCGGGGCCGGCGCGGAGCGCGGGGCGCCGCGGGCGCGCGCGAAGTCCTCGGCGAGGCGAAGCGCGTTCGAGCCGTCGCCGAGCCGCGCGCGGTAGATCTGTACGTTCGAGAGCACCTTGGCGACGTACTCGCGCGTCTCCTGGAACGGGATGCGCTCGATCCAGTCGACGACGTCGACGCCCTGCTCGCGCGGATCGCCGAATTCGCGGATCCACTGCCGCGCGCGGCCGGGGCCGGCATTGTAGCCGGCGATCGACAACACGTAGGAGCCGAGGAACTCGTCCATGCGGTCGGCGATGTAGGCGGAGGCGAGTGACGTATTGTAGGACATGTCGGTCATCAGCCGCGGGATGTCGCAGGTGATCTTGTAGTCGCGGCAGACGTGGCGGGCCGTGATCGGCATGACCTGCAGCAGGCCGCGCGCGCCGGCCCCCGACAGCGTCCGCGTGTTGAACTCGCTCTCCTGGCGCGCGATGGCGAGCAGCAGCGCCGCCTCCGGCGGCTGGCGCAGCGCCGTGTAGGCCGGGAACGGATGCACCGGATAGGCGAAGGGGATCAGGTGCTGCCCGCGCGCCACCGCCGACTTGGCGATGCGGACGGCGGCCTGGGTGTCGCCGAGCGACTCGGCGAGCTGCACGAGGAGCGCCACCTCGCCCTCGCTCTCCGTGACGTTGCGGAGGCCGTTGAGGAAGGCGCGGGTGATCGCCGGATCGAGGCCGGCCTTGCGGGTGGCGACGGCGGCCTGGGCGGCGTCGAGGCCGACGAAGCGTGCGACCTCGTCGGAGTTCGGCGTGGCGGGCGTCCGGATCGGCAGCGAGCGGCGCGACGGGTCGATCTTGAGCGCGGCGAGCTGGCCGTGGAAGGTGTCCGTCTCGGCCGAGGCGCGGCGGTAGTGATCGGTGGCCTTGTCGCGCTGCCCGCGCGTCTCGGCGAGGCGCCCGAGCCAGTATTCGGACTTGGCCCGGCTCAGCGGGCCGTCGGCCGACTTGCGCATGGCGGCGAAGTGGGGCTCCGCCCTGGCCGGATCGGCGAGCTTGCGCAGCGCCAGCCAGCCGGCCATGAAGCTCTGCTCCTTGGCCGGATTGACGGTCAGCGCGCCGGCGTCACGGACGAGCTCGTAGGCGAGCTTCGGATTGTTGGCCGCGAGCGCCTCGTAGGCATTTGCGCGGCGCTCCTCCCACCAGTCGTCGGGACTGACGATCGAGGCCGTGTCGGTGGGTGCGGACAGCAGCAGCTTGGCGGCGGCGCCGTACTGCTTGGTGCGCCGCAGGAGCTGGATGCGGCTCAGCGCCAGCCCCCAGTCGGGGCGCACGTCGGCCGGCAGCGCGTCCATCAGGCGGCGGGCCTCGGACGAACGCAGATAGACCGCGAGCCGCGCCTCGCCCTTTCTGCGCTCGGCCTCGCTCAGGAGCGGCAGCAGCCGGCGGACGAAGGCCGCCTTCTCGTTGCGCGCGCCGGTCCAGCGGATGTCGTCCATCAACAGCGTGTCGAGCCGCCACTTGTGATCGGCCTCGGTCAGGAGCGGCTTGAACCGCTGCAGGAACGGCTCCTCCAGCGAAGCCGGGATCATCGTCTCGCGCCAGGCCCGGGCGGCGAGGGGCGCCGCGGACTTGCTGTCGCCCGCGGCGAGAAGTGCGGAGGCGAGAGCGGCGAGGCCGGCGCCGGTCTTGGGGCCAGAGGCGTCGAACGACGATCGGATCGCGGCGGCGTCGCCGCCCTGGGTGAAGAGCGCCTCCTCCATGCGCTGGGCCAGGAGGCCGCGGTCCGGCCAGGCAGGGTTGGCGGCCAGGAAGGCGCGGTAGGCCTGCGGCTCGCCGTAGCCGCTGCGCAGGCGATACCAATCGACGATCTTGCGTCCGAGCGGCGACGAGATCTGCGCCGCGTGATCCTGGGCCTTCTGCGGATTGCGCGCGGAGATGGCGGCGACGGCGTCGCGCACCGCCGCGGCATCGGCATCAGGCAGGCTCGTCGCGCGGAGGGTCGCGAGTGCCGCGTCGAGCGCTGCCTTCAAGGCCGTCTCGTCGGCGCTGCCGGCGGCCGGCTTCGGAACCGCCGTGCCGGCCAGCGGCGCGGTGGCGGCGCCGGCGGCCTTCGGCGCTCCGAGCTTGGCCGCGCCGGCCGCCGGTTTCGCCGTCGGGCCTGACTTCTGCTTCGCGGCCGATTTGGAGGGCTCGGGCTGGGCGGCGGGCGCCGCGGCAAGGTGGGTCGGCGCCGGCTCGGCGATTATCGGGGCACTGCCGAGCGCGATCGCCGTGGCGAGGATGCCTGCCGCCAGCGAGCCCAACGTGCGCGCGCCGGCCAGACGGCTTGCGGGCCGCGTGACGACGCAATATTGTCCGCGACCTAGCCGCGTGCCGTATGCCGGTCGCCGTCGTGCTCGTTTCATGGCCATCCTCTGTGGACCCGCCAGGAAGGCCCGCCGCGCCGGAGCGTAAAGGCGGGACACGGGTCCGGCAAGCCGCCTGCGTCTCGGCTGACGTCTCGGTCCAGGTGGCGGCGCAATGGGGCGATAGCAAGACGAGAGCGGGACGGCGCGGCGGGTGCAGAGCTCCCGATGCGGTGCGATCCGCCGGCGCGGAACGACAGCCAGAGGTCACATGTTCAAGGGCTCCTACACGGCACTCATCACGCCCTTCAAGGGCGGCGCGCTCGACGAGGAGGCGCTGCGGCGCATCGTCAACTGGCAGATCGCCGAGGGGACACACGGCCTGGTCCCGGTCGGCACCACGGGCGAGAGCCCGACCCTGTCGCACGACGAGCACAAGCGGGTGATCGAGATCACCATCGAGACGGCGAAGGGCCGCGTTCCGGTCATCGCGGGCGCCGGGTCGAACTCCACCGCCGAGGCCGTCGACTTCGCGGCCCACGCCAAGAAGGCGGGCGCCGACGCGATCCTGGTGGTGACGCCCTACTACAACAAGCCGACCCAGGAGGGGCTCTATCAGCACTACAAGGCGATCAACGACGCGGTCGACATTCCGATCGTCATCTACAATATTCCCGGCCGCTCGATCGTCGACATGTCGGTCCAGACCATGGCGCGGCTCTACGAGTTGAAGAACATCGTCGGCGTCAAGGATGCGACCGCCAATCTCGCCCGCGTCACGCAGCAGCGGCTGTCCTGCCGCGTCAAGGGCAAGCCCGAGTTCTGCCAGCTCTCGGGGGAGGATGCGACCGCGCTCGGCTTCATGGCGCACGGCGGGCACGGCTGCATCTCGGTCGCCTCCAACATCGCGCCGCGGCTGTGCGCCGATTTCCAGAACGCCTGCCTCGCCGGCAATTTCGCCAAGGCGCTCGAGCTGCAGGACCGGCTGATGGCGCTGCACGACGTGATGTTCGTCGAGACCAATCCGGGGCCGGTCAAGTACGCCGCCTCCCGGCTCGGCCTCTGCAGCGCCGAGGCGCGGCTCCCCATGGTGCCGGTCGGGGAAGCGACGCGGAAGGCCGTCGACGCGGCGCTCGACAAGCTCGGCCTGGTCGCGGCCAAGGCGGCAGAGTGAGCGTGGTCCGCGGGGCGTCCTGATGGCAGGGAAAGCCGACGACGGACGCAAGGTGGCGGCCGAGAACCGCCGCGCGCGGCACGAGTACTTCGTGGTCGAGACCTACGAGGCCGGCATCATGCTGGTCGGCACCGAGGTCAAGTCGCTGCGCAGGGGGCAGTCGAACATCACGGAAAGCTACGCCTCCTACGAGGACGGCGGGCTGTGGCTCGTCAACTCCTACATCCCCGAGTACCAGCAGGCCGGGCGATTTTTTCAGCACGACCCGCGGCGCAAGCGCAAGCTCCTGATGAACGCGGCCGAGCTCAAGAAGCTCAAGCTCGCGGTCGAGCGCAAGGGCATGACGCTCGTGCCGCTCGAGCTCTATTTCAATGCCAAGGGCATCGCCAAGCTGAAGCTCGCGCTGGCCGAGGGCAAGAAGCTGCACGACAAGCGCGAGAGCGAGAAGAAGCGGGACTGGAACCGTGAAAAGGCGCGGCTGATGCGGGAGAAGGGCTGATGGAAGCTCGCGCCGACTGGCCGTGGCCGGCGCCGGTCGCCGACCGCGGAGCATGGCATCTCTCGGTCGCCTTCCCGATGCCGGACTTCGACCTCCCGGCGACGACGGGCGGCACGCGGAGCGTGGGGGCGACACGCGGCCTCGCCGTTCTCTTCGTCTATCCCTGGACCGGCGCGCCGGGGATCGCCGACCCGCCCCGCTGGGACGACATTCCCGGCGCCCACGGCTCGACGCCCGAGGCGGAAGGATTCCGCGATCTTCATCCCTGGTTCGCCGAGCGCGGCATCACCGTGCTCGGCATGTCGGGGCAGTCGCCCGCGCATCAGGCGGAGCTGGCCCGCCGCCTCGACCTGCCCTATGCGATCCTGTCCGACGCGGACGAGGTGGTCGCCGACGCCGCCGATCTGCCGCGCTTCGTGACCGGCGTCGACCGCTATCTGAAGCGGCTGACGCTCGTTCTCTGGCACGGTCGTGTCGTCACGCGCTTCTATCCCGTGCACCCGCCCGACCGCCACGCCGGAGAGGTGCGCGACTGGCTGCGTCGAGAGATGGGGCTATAGGACGTCGTTCTCCGCGTCCTCGATCGAGTAGCCCATCTTCTCGAGCCCTTCCTCGAGGTAGTCCGAGAGCTGCGGCAGGCCGATCAGGTAGTTCGCGGTGGCGTTGGTGTGCTCGCGGCGCGCGGTCTCGACCGCCTCGTCGAGCTCGTCCGGCTCGTAGGTGCCGCGTCCGATCCATGCCAGCGCGACGAGATGCGCCTGCTCGTCGTCGTTGAGCGCGTCGATGAAGCCCGTGAACTCGTCGAGGGTCGGATCGCCGGCGAAATCCTCGAGGATGGCGCCCGGATCCTCGTCGGCGTCGCCCTCCGCTGCGGTGGCGTTCCACGGCCCGACCTTCGCCGCGTACTCGCGCGCCTTGATGATGGCGTGGGCGACCTTCTCGGGTGCGATCTCGAGCGGCATGGGTGGGAGGCTCCCGGCAATCCGCGTCAAGATGGCCCGAGGTCTCGCCGGATGGAAGCGAAAACCGCGCGGAACATCGGCGTGGTCAGGCGGCCGGTGTTGGTGTTGTAGCGCGAGCAGTGGAAGCTGTCGTAGAGCGCGAGGCCGGGACGGAGGTCGTGCCGCGCGCCGTGGGCGAAGGGGTGGCCCGACGCCCTGGTGCCGAGCGCGGCGAGCGCCTGCTCGTGCGCGACGCGGCCGAGGGCGAGGATGGCGGCGAGCCGCGGCAGGGCGGCCATGCGGGCGACGAGAAACGGCCGGCAGGTGCGGATCTCGTCGGGGGTCGGCTTGTTCTCCGGCGGCACGCAGCGCACGGCATTGGAGATCATGCAGTCGCGAAGCGCAAGGCCGTCGTCGGGGGCGGCGCCGTAGTTGCCGGTCGCGAAGCCGAATTCAAGCAGCGTCGCATAGAGGAGCTCGCCGGCGTAATCGCCCGTGAACGGCCGGCCGGTGCGGTTGGCGCCCTTGAGGCCGGGAGCGAGGCCGACGATCAGCAGCCGAGCGTCGGCCGCGCCGAACGACGGAACGGCGCCGTTGAACCAGGCGGGCTCCGCCGCCGCCGACCTTCGCCGGAGGTCGACGAGCCGCGCGCAGAGTGGGCAATCGGCGGCCGGCTCGGGCGGCACGTCCAGCGCTGCGGTGGGCACTCCGACCGGCTGGCGTCGCGGGCTCGCGACACGGCGCTCACGGGGTCGGGATCGTGAGGCGGACGGCACCGCCGGAGCCGCCTAGACTTCCTCGGGGAGGTCGTCGTGGTCGGGGTACTGCTCCGCCGGCCGCTGGTACTGCTGGCCGCCGCGCGAGCTGTAGCCGCGCGGCTCGCGAACGGGACGGGTGGCCGGATCGCGGCCGATCAGCTGCTCGAGGTCGGCGAGGTCGATGAACTGGTCGGACTGGCGGCGCAACTCGTCGGCGACCATGGGCGGCTGGGTCTGCAGTGTCGAGACGACGCTGACGCGCTTGCCCTTCATCTGCAGCGCGGCGACCAGACTGCGGAAGTCGCCGTCGCCGGAGAACAGCACGATATGGTCGAGCTGCTCCGACAGACGCATGGCGTCGACCGTCAGCTCGATGTCCATGTTGCCTTTGATCTTGCGCCGTCCGGAGCTGTCGGTGAACTCCTTGGTCGGCTTGGTGACCATGGTGTAGCCGTTGTAGTCGAGCCAGTCGATCAGCGGACGTATCGAGGAGTATTCCTGGTCCTCGACCAGTGCCGTGTAATAGAGAGCGCGGACGAGGTGTCCCTTCTGCCGGAACAGCGCGAGCAGGCGTTTGTAGTCGATGTCGAAGCCGAGAGCCTTGGCCGTCGAGTAGAGATTCGCACCGTCTATGAAAAGCGCGACCCGCTCCGTCTGATAGAAATGCATCTTTCGATCCTCGTGCGGACCTGCGCCTCGGTGCAATCCCGGCGTAGCATCCTCGTTCGCCCACAACTGGCCTACGGGCCCGGCCCGTCGGCGCGAAACTCCCTGCGTCGCCACTCGGGGCCGACGTCCCGGGGCCGACGTCCGTCACCTCCGCCGACGCGGCGATCGGTTCGGAGCCGGGGCGCAGCGGCCGGCGGGCCTCGACAGGGCGAGATCCCTCTCCGCCTCAGCCAGCCCTGCCATCAACATATCCCGGACGGCTCGTTCGTGTCCTACATTCTGAGCGGATCGAATAACAGAATTTAATTCTGCTCATGAATGCACGATCGGTTCGGGCGCAGTCCGCGACGAGCCTGCTTCGAGTAACGTCCGAGCCCGCGGCACGGCAGCGAGAATCGCCTGCGTCATCCTGTCGCAATCGCCGAATTTCGCAATGTACTTTCGTCCAGGATCGCGCGTTTTTGACCGTCTGGGACGAGACACGACGCGGGTTCGCGAGATCCCCCTCCTCTCGACCCTGGACATGGTGTCGTCCGGTCTTCGAAAGTTTCGCCACGCTCGAGCGAGGAGCGGCGCGAGCCAACCCGCGGGCCGCGGGCGGATCGCCTTGTGGTGCCGCGCCGCCGCGGGGGTCGCCGATCTTGATTAGTCGGCCCGATCGCGTTAGGTGTAGTCAACCAGGGTGGCAGCCGCTCCCGCTGGGCGCTTTCTGTTGGCTTTTTCATCCGTCGAACCTAGAGGTGCAGACCGAATGGCCCGCGTCACCGTCGAAGATTGCGTCGACAAGGTTCCGAACCGCTTCGAGCTCGTGCTGCTGGCCGCGCATCGCGCGCGCGCCATCGCCAACGGCAGCGCGGTGACCATCGATCCCGACAATGACAAGAACCCGGTCATCGCGCTCCGCGAGCTGGCCGAGCGGACCATTCCGCCGGACGACATGCGCGAGGGTCTGATCCACTCGATCCAGAAGAACGTCGAGGTCGACGAGCCGGAGGCGGCCGCCGCCCCCGTTCTCACACACGACCGCCGCAGCCCCGTGCTCGGCCGCGACGACCAGTCGAGCGACACCGTCGTCGACCACATGACCGAGGAGCAGCTCCTGCGCGGCCTCGAGAGCATGACCCCGTCGGAGCCCTCGTCGTCGGGCGGGCCGCGCGACCGCGAGCGCGACCGCGGCCGCTGAGCGGCCGGCGCACGGTGGATCACCGGTGTTGCGGCGTGAGCGGGAGTGATCGCGGCCGCCGGACGGCCGGGATCCTGAGCCCTGAGGAGCTCGGCGCGCCATGATGCGCCAGTACGAACTGGTCGAGCGCGTACAGGAATACGATCCAGGGGCGGACGAGGCGCTCCTCAATCGCGCCTACGTCTACGCCATGCGTGCGCACGGCCACCAGAAGCGGGCCTCCGGCGACCCCTACTTCTCGCACCCGCTCGAGGTCGCGGCGATCCTGACCGAGCTCAAGCTCGACGATGCGACCATCGTCACTGCGCTTCTGCACGACGTCATCGAGGACACCGACGCCACCCGGGCCGAGATCGATCAACTGTTCGGTGCCGAGATCGGCGCCCTCGTCGACGGTCTGACGAAGATCAAGAAGCTCGACCTCGTCTCCAAGAAGGCCGAGCAGGCCGAGAACTTCCGCAAGCTCCTGATCGCCATCTCGAGCGACATCCGCGTGCTGCTCGTCAAGCTCGCGGACCGGCTTCACAACATGCGCACGCTCGAGCACATGAAGCCCGAGAAGCGCCAGCGCATCTCGCAGGAGACGCTCGACATCTATGCGCCGCTCGCCGGCCGCATGGGAATGCAGACGCTGAGGGAGGAGCTCGAGGACCACGCCTTCCGCTGGCTCCATCCCGAGGCCTATCGCGCGGTCGGCGACAAGCTCGCCGAGATCCGCGCCCGCAACAAGGGTCTCGTCGAGGAGATCACGGTCGCGCTCGAGGCCAAGCTCGCCGAGGTCGGCGTCCGGACGGAGGTCTCGGGGCGCGAGAAGAAGCCCTATTCCATCTGGCGCAAGATGGACAACAAGCAGATCAGTCTCGAGCAGCTCTCCGACATCTATGCCTTCCGCGTCATCGTGCCGACGGTCGACGACTGCTACCGGGCGCTGGGCGTGGCGCATACGAGCTGGCGCACCGTTCCGGGCCGGTTCAAGGACTACGTCTCGACGCCGAAGCAGAACAACTACCAGTCGATCCACACTACGATCGTCGGGCCGCGCCACCAGCGCGTCGAGCTGCAGATAAGAACCCGGGACATGCACCGAGTCGCCGAGTACGGCGTCGCGGCGCACGCGTTCTACAAGGATCAGGCGACCGGTGCAGCGCCGTCGCGTCCGGTCAACGGGGCAGGGGGCGGCGCGGCCGGCGGTGCGGGGAGCGGCGACGACCGCGGTCCCTATGCCTGGCTGCGGCACATGGTCGAGACGCTGCTCGAAGGGTCGAACCCCGAGGAGTTCCTCGAGCACACCAAGCTCGAGCTGTTCCAGGACCAGGTGTTCTGCTTCACGCCCAAGGGCCGTCTCATCGCCCTGCCGCGGGGTGCGACGCCGCTCGACTTCGCCTATGCGGTCCACACCGATGTCGGCAATGCCGCCGTCGGCGCCTACGTCAACGGCCGTCATGTGCCGATCGACACGCGGCTGCGGAACGGCGACGAGGTCGACATCCAGACCTCGAAGTCGCACACGCCGCCGGCCGCGTGGGAGGGGTTCGCGGTGACCGGGCGGGCGCGCTCGGCCATCCGCCGCGCCGCCCGCGACGGGGTGCGGCGTCAGTACGCCGAGCTCGGCCGCCGGCTGCTGGTCGCCGCCTTCGGCCGCGCCGGCGCCGAGTATGCCGACGACAAGCTGAAGCGTGCCCTGCCGCGCCTGTCGCAGAAGTCGATCGACGACGTTCTCGCCGCCGTGGCGCGGAACGAGCTGCCGATCAACGACGTGCTGAAGGCGGTCATGCCCGAGCTCGAGCCGCCTGCGCCGGCGAAACCCCAGGCCCGGCCGCGCAACCGGTTCGACCGGGCGGTCGGCCAGGACGGCTGGTTCAATCTCGCCAAGGGGCTCGGACTCAAGTTCCGCGTCGACGGCGAGAGGCCCACCGCCGGCGCCAAGGGCGGCGGCGTGCCGATCCGCGGCTGGCGCAACGACGTGCCGGTGTCGTTCGAGCCGGGCGGCGCGGTGCCGGGCGACCGAATCGTCGGCGTGTTGACGCCGGGCGAGGGGATCCGCATCTTCCAGATCCACTCGCCGCGGCTCAAGGAGCACGAGGAGGCGCGCTGGATCGACGTGACGTGGGACGTCGATCCCGGCCGGCCGGAGCGGTTTCCCGCCCATCTCAAGATCACGGCGCTCAACGAGCCGGGAACGCTGGCGGAGATCGCCCGCGTCATCGGCGAGAGCGACGGCAACATCGACAACCTGCGCATGGTCCGCCGCGCCGCCGACTTCACCGAGATGCACCTCGAGGTCGAAGTCTGGGACCTCGACCACCTGAACCGCATCGTCGCCGGGCTCAAGTCGAAGCCCTCGGTGGCCGGCGTCGAGCGGACGTTCGGCTGACGGCCGGCCCGCATTCGCATACCGTGTCGCCCGATCCCGCTGGCGGCCGGCCGGCGACCGTATAATCTCCGCCTCGCGGCCGGCCGCGACCGCCGCTCAGCAAACCGGAAGCGCCTGCCATGACCGTTGAAAGCACGCCCGCCGCCCTGAGGCTCGGCGTCAACATCGACCACGTCGCGACGATCCGAAACGCGCGCGGCGGGCGTCATCCCGACCCCCTCCGCGCCGCCCATCTGGCGGTGGCGGCCGGTGCCGACGGCATCACGGCGCACCTGCGCGAGGACCGGCGCCACATCTCCGACCGCGACATCTCCCGCCTCAAGTCCGAGCTGACGCGGCCGCTCAACCTCGAGATGGCCGCCACCGACGAGATGCTCGCGATCGCACTGCGGCACGTCCCCAACGCCTGCTGCCTGGTGCCCGAGCGGCGCGAGGAGCGCACAACGGAAGGTGGGCTCGACGTCAGCGGGGCCGGCCCGTCGCTCGGCCGCATCGTCGGGAGGCTCCGGGAGGCGGGAATCCGCGTGTCGCTGTTCATCGAGCCCGATCCCGCAGCCATCGAGGCCTCGACGCGGCTCGGCGCCGACATCGTCGAGCTGCACACCGGCGCCTACTGCGAGCGCGCGCTCGACGACGACGCGGCGGGTGTCGCGCGCGAGGCGGCGCGGATCGCCCGCGCGGCGACGCTGGCGGCCGGCCACGGGCTCGAGGTTCATGCCGGGCACGGACTGACCTACAACACCGTGGCGGCGGTGGCGCGGATGCCCGAGATCGTCGAGCTCAACATCGGCCATTTCCTGATCGGCGAGGCGATCTTCGGCGGCCTCGACGCGGCGGTCCGCCGGATGCGGGCGCTGATGGACGAGGCGCGGCAACAGTGCCGCGCCGACGCGCGCCGGCGGCAGGGATGACGGCCCGGGGATGATCATCGGCCTCGGCAACGACCTGATCGACATCCGCCGGATCGAGGCGACCATCGCCCGGTTCGGCGACCGGTTCCTCGAACGGGTATTCACCGACGTCGAACGCGCACGGTCCGAGCGCCGGGCGGGGCGCGCGGCGTCCTATGCCAAGCGGTTCGCGGCCAAGGAGGCGTGCGCGAAGGCGCTCGGCACGGGGCTCCGGCAGGGGGTCTATTGGCGCGACATGGGGGTCGTAAATCTGCCTTCGGGACGGCCGACACTCGTGCTCACCGGCGGCGCCGCCCGCCGGCTCGCGGCGCTGACGCCGGACGGCTACGATGTCCGCATCGATTTGACGATAACGGACGACTTCCCCCTGGCGTCAGCCGTGGTCATCATTTCCGGGCTCCCGGTCAAGGGTTCGGCGAGGGATTGAAATGCCTGCATTTTTTCCGTCCCGACGTGGGCTCCGCGCGGCCCGCCAGAATTGCGCCGAGGGCATTTAATCGCTATAGCGTTGCGTCCGCTGCGCCGCGGCCGAGGTTGGCGTTTGAGGAGCAGGAGATGAGCCTGGAGACCGACGCCGACAAGGTGGACGCCGGAAATTCCGGCGAGAGCCGCGATCACGGCTGGCGCGAGACGGTCAAGATCGTCGTGCAGGCGCTGGCGATCGCCATGGTCGTGCGCGTGTTCTTCTACCAGCCGTTCAACATCCCTTCGGGGTCGATGAAGGAGACGCTGCTGGTCGGCGACTACCTGTTCGTCTCCAAGTTGTCCTACGGCTACAGCCGCTACTCGTTCCCGTTCGGCATGAAGCTGTTCTCGGGACGCATCCTGTCGGGCGAGCCCAAGCGCGGCGACGTCGCCGTCTTCAAGCTGCCTCGCGACAACGCGACCGACTACATCAAGCGCGTCATCGGGCTACCCGGCGACGAGATTCAGATGCGTGGCGGCGTCCTCTACATCAACGGCAGGCAGGTGCCCAAGGTCAGGACCGGCGATTTCCTGACGCGCGAGGACGACGGGCCCGTGCGTCGCATCCCGCGCTTCGAGGAGACGCTGCCCAACGGCGTCAAGTACACCGTGCTCGACAGCGAGCCGAACGGGCCCTTCGACAATGTCGGTCCCTACAAGGTTCCGGCCGGACACTACTTCATGATGGGCGACAACCGCGACAACTCGACCGACAGCCGCGCGCTGTGGGGCGTCGGCTACGTGCCCTACGAGAACTTCATCGGCCGCGCCGAGGTGATCTTCTTCTCGGCCGCCGTCGACGAGCCGGGCGCGTTGCGCTGGTACACGCCGTGGACGTGGCCGTTCGACGTGCGCTGGAGCCGCTTCTTA
>JAKAML010000321.1 GCA_021812845.1 Pseudomonadota bacterium | reverse complement strand
ATCGGCGAGCACCTGGCGGTTGACGAGCACGTCGGGCGGGATCGCGAGACCGGCGAACAGGCTCTTGTCCTCGAATGGCGCCAGGGGCTGCGGCTGCGACCAGGAGAGCGCGCCGCCGAGCGTGCGTCCGCCGAGGCGGAGCGGCACCGGCAACAGGTCGTCGCTGCCCTTCTCGAGCCGCGGCCCGGCGAAGCGGACCAGCACGCCGCCCTTCCTCACCCAGGCGTCGACGCGCTCCCTGACCTCGCCCGAGAGCGTGCCGATGTCGGCCAGCACCAGCACGCTGGCGTTGCGGCTCAACACCGCGTCGACGCCGGCGGCGAGGTTGGAATCCTGCGGCCGCACGATCTCGGCGAACGGCGCCAGCGCCCGCTGGATGTAATAGAGCGGCGCCAGGAGAGGCTGCGCCTGCTCGCGCGTCTCGCCCGAGATCAGCCCGACGCGCTGCCACTGCGAGCGGGCGTCGAGCAGGCTCACCGCACCGGCCGAGCGCTCGTCGGCGATCTCGATCCGCGTCACCTGGTTCCGGAGTTCGAGCGGCAGATCGAACGTGACAGTCTTCGAGGTCTCGCCGGGGGCGAGCGTGAACGGCACCTCGCCGAGCCGCTGGCCGCGGACCGAGAAGGCGTGCACCGAGCCTTGGCGGGCGGGGCCGGGCGGGCGCAGGACGTGCGCCTCGAGTTTGCCGTCGCGGCCGACGCCGCCGACCGCGCCGACCGGCTCGAAGCCGGCTCCCGGATCGCGGCCGCGGGTCTCGGCGACGGCCACCGTGCCGCCCTTGGCCATGGCGAGCAGTCGCTCGGCGAAGGCGCGCGCGTCACCCTTGTGGTCGATGCCGTCGGCGAGCCACAGGATGCTGGCGTCGGCCTGGTCGCGCAGCAGAGCCTCGAGCGCCGACGCCGCGGCGGCCCGGTCGGGCGCGTAGGGGAGTGGCGCGACGGCAGCGGCGGACGAACGCGCGGCGGCCGGCGCCTCGATCCGCAGCGTCGAGGACTTGGCGGCGGCGGCGGTCGGGACGACGACCACCGGCCGGCGCTGGCCCTCGGCCTCGGTGACGATGCGCTCGACGACGCGCTGGCGCTCACCCCAGCCGGGGGCCGCCGACCAGCCGTTGTCGATCACGATGGCGACCGGGCCCGAGCCCTTGAGCGCCTTGTCCTCGGACGGATTGAGGATCGGCTCGGCCAGCGCCAGGATGACGAGCGCCGCCGCCAGGAGCCGGATCAGCATCAGCCACCAGGGCGTCTTGGCCGGCTGCTTGTCGACGTTCTCGATGCCGACCAGGATGCGCGTCGGCGGGAAGGCGATCTCCTTCGGCCGCGGCGGCACGGTGCGCAGCAGCCAGTAGATGACCGGCAGCGAGGCCAGCGCCGCCAGGAGCCACGGATTGAGGAAGGCGAGCGCGCCGAGCGTCATGGGGCGCCC
The DNA here is from genome assembly GCA_021812845.1 of Pseudomonadota bacterium. Taxonomy (GTDB): domain Bacteria; phylum Pseudomonadota; class Alphaproteobacteria; order Rhizobiales; family Hyphomicrobiaceae; genus JAKAML01. Next base: position 1,760 of record JAKAML010000321.1, on the reverse strand, counting down.
CCGCGCCTTGCCGGGCTCGGATCCCGGCGCAGGTCGCCGTCCAGGCCGCCGCCCGGGTCGGGGCGGGCCTGGGTCTGCCAGCGGTAGCCGCCGGCGGCGCCGTGGAGCTGGGTGATGAGGGCGAGCAGCGGCTCCGACGCCGGTCGGTCGGTGTGGTGGAGCATGAACGTCCAGCCGAGGCGGCTCGCGAGGGCCGCGACCTCGGCGCGGTGCGCCTCGAGCCGCTGGCGGTAGACGGTGCGGATGCTCTCGGCGCGGTCGGCGATCCAGCGCTCGCGGCCCGAGGGCCCGTAGAACTCGGTGCGGCCCTCGTAGGGGAGCGTCTCCTCGGCGGGGTCGAGCACCTGCACGATGTGGCCGGTGCAGCCGGCGGCGGCGAGCACGTCGAGCCGCTCGCGGATGGCCTCGATCGGGGCCAGGAAGTCGCCGAACAGCAGGACGCTCGACTGCCGGCTCGGCGTGGTGCGCGGCGGGCGGCTCTTGGTGGTCTGCGGCGCGCCGAGGCTCGTCGCGATGCTTTCGAGGATGCGGGTCGTCGTCTTGCGGCTCGAGGTCGGCGTCGTGAGGCCGAGCACGGCGACGCGCTCGCCGCCGCGCACCAGCAGTTCCGCCGCGGCCAGCATCAGCACGAGCGCGCGTTCGCGCTTGGTGACGTTGGCGAGGTGGCTGCGGAAGCCCATCGAGGGCGACATGTCGGCCCACAGCCAGACGGTCAGCGCGGCTTCCCACTCGCGCTCGCGGACATAGAGGTGGTCCGAGCTCGCCGAGCGCCGCCAGTCGATGAGCTGCGCGCCGTCGTTGGACTGGAACTGGCGGAACTGCCAGAACGTCTCGCCTGGTCCGGAGCGGCGGCGGCCGTGGATGCCGTGGGCGACGGTGGCGGCAATGCGCTTGGCGTCGATCAGGAGGTCGGGCAGGCGGTCGGCGAGGCCGTGCGCGTCGCGCTCGAGCGAGAACAGCTCGCGGTGCGCGCCGTCACGCGCGCCGTCACGCGTGCCGGAGGCTCGCCCGCTGCCGGAGGTTCCGCCCGCCATCCGGCCTCACTCCAGCGCGCCGGCGAGGCGCGCGATGATCGAACTTATTTCCTGGCCCTCGGCGCGGGCCGCGAAGGAGAGCGCCATACGGTGCTTCAGGACCGGCTCGGCGAGCGCGACCACGTCGTCGACGGAAGGCGCGAGGCGGCCGTCGATCAGCGCCTTGGCGCGCACGGCGAGCATCAGCGCCTGGCTGGCGCGGGGGCCGGGGCCCCAGGCTACGAAGCGGTCGGTCTCGGCGTTGGCGCCGGTGCCGGGGCGCGCCGAGCGGACGAGGCGGAGGATCGCCTCGACGACCTTGTCGGGGACCGGGATCTGGCGCACGAGGCGCTGGATCGACATGAGCTCGGCGGCGTTGAGTACGGTCTCGACGCGGCGCTCCTCGGTGCCGGTCGTCGAGTAGAGCATCCGCCGCTCGGCGGCGAGATCGGGATAGGTGACGTCGATCTGCAGGAGGAAGCGGTCGAGCTGCGCCTCGGGCAGCGGATAGGTGCCCTCCTGCTCGAGCGGGTTCTGGGTCGCGAGGACGTGGAACGGCGCCGGCGTGTCGTGGCGCTGGCCGGCCACCGTGACGTGGTGCTCCTGCATCGCCTGCAGCAGCGCCGACTGCGTCTTGGGGCTCGCGCGGTTGATCTCGTCGGCCATCAGGAGCTGGGTGAAGATCGGTCCCTTGATGAAGCGGAACGAGCGCGCCTTTCCGGGCTGGTCCTCGAGCACCTCGGCGCC
>JAKAML010000320.1 GCA_021812845.1 Pseudomonadota bacterium | reverse complement strand
GTGCTCGGACCGCTCGTGGGCGCGGGCGCGCTCGGCGATCAGGCGATTGGTGAGCAGGGACTGCAAGATGGCCGCGAGCAGCAGGCCGCCGGCGGCGATCGCGGCCACGGCGCCGACCAGCGGATTGAGGGCCGCGAGCGCGATCAGGAACAGCGGTATCCAGGGCGCGTCGAACAACACGGTGATGCCGCCGGTGACGAACTGCTTGACCTGCTCGAGGGCCCGCGCCTGGGCGTTGAGCTCGGCGCCTCCGGTGCCGAGCTTGAGGCCGTTCTCAAGCATGTGCTGGCCGAGCTCGTGGTCGAGCCACAGCCCGGCGCGGAGCAGGATCTGGTCGCGCACCATCTCGATGATCGCGAGGGTCAGGATGGCGGCGCCGGTGATGAGGGTCAGGATGACGAGCGTCTCGATGCTGCCGAGCGGCACCACGGTCTCGAACACCTGGAGCGTATAGAGGGGCGTGGCCAGCATCAGCACGTTGATGCAGCCGCTGAACAGGAAGGCCACGGCGAGCGCGCGCCGCACCTGCCTCAGCATTCGCCTCGATGTACGCATGACGACTTCAATCCCGGCGACACCCTGGCCGCGAACCGGGGGCATCAGCGCGCCCGATCCGCAACCACGCCGAAACCCTAACGCGAACTCCTAAACGATCCGCGAAGCCCCGGCGGACGGGGGCCGGAAGCCGCGGCCGCGCGGCCGGGGGCCATACGGGCCGAGACACCCGCGCACCGGTCTCCACACTTCGTTAACGGATGGCGGTGCTTGGCCGGCTCAGGCGAGCAGCATCCCGGCGGCGAAATGATCGGCCGCGGACTGGCCGTGGACTGGCCGTGGACTGGCCGTGGACTGGCCGTGGACTGGCCGCGGACTGGCCGCGGACGCCGTCGAGCGTCACCACGTCGACCATGCCAGCCGAGGTCTCGAGCGACAGCGTCGAGCCCGCGGCGCCGACTGTCACCCTCGCCACGTCGCCGATCGCGTTCCACTTCTGGCCCTTGTGGAAGTCGCGGATGTCGAGCGTTTCGCCGGCCGCGAGGTCGGTGATGCGGTCGACGCCGAGGAAGCCCGTTGCGTCGAACGCGCCCTTCTTGAAAAAGTCGAACGTGTCGCTGCCGGCGCCGCCCGACAGCACGCCAGCGCCGTCGCCGGAAGGCACCAGCTCCTGCCGCGACGTTCGGTTGCTCCAGCAGCCCGTCATCTGCCCGTTGCGCGGGCTCCGGAAGGCCGCGCGAGACCGCATCATGCCGCGCTTCGATTTCGTCGGAACGACACGGCAAGACTGCCCGAATTCGTCGGCATCCCGCGGCGGCCGACAGGCTCGCGACACGGCCGACCCGGAGCGCGGCGGGCTCGGACAAGAAAATGGCGCGGACCGCTCGGGTCCGCGCCACCGGGGTGGCGTCGCCTGCGCCCGCCTGGCGCCGCCGCCTGGTCCGCCGCGTCAGTAGATGAACATGCCGTCGGCGGCGAGGAGATCGACGTCGGTCGCCTGGAATCCCGCCAGACGCACCACGTCGACGAACGCGTCACCGACCTTGACCGAGACCATGGTGTCGCTGCCGGCGGCGGTCATCCGGATGACGTCGCTCGGCATGGCCGGGTCCACCTTGATGAAGTCGTGCAGATCGATCACGTCACCGGTGTGGAAGTCGAGCACCGTGTCGACGCCGAGGTGGAAGCCGTCCTGGAGGACGTCCTTGACCAGGAACTCGTAGGTGTCGCTGCCCGTGCCGCCGCGATAGACGTCGGCGCCGCCGCGGCCGCGGAAGTGGTCGTCGCCGGCGCCGCCCTCGAACAGATTGGCGAAGGCGTCGCCCGTGAAGGCGTCGGCGAAGGCGGTGCCGACCACGCGCTCGAAGCCGGAGACGATGTCCTGCACCCGGGTGCCGTCGGCGAGGACGGTATCGGCAAAGGCGCCCTGGAGATTGACGAACACGCCGTCCGTCGCCAGCGAGTAGTCGAGGGTGTCGTAGCCGGAGCCGCCCGCGTAGATGTCGGCGCCGGCGCCGGCGATGACGGTGTCATCGCCGCTGCCGCCGTCGACGACGTCGTTGCCGGCGCCGCCGGTGAGGCGGTCGTCGCCTGCGGAGCCGGAAAGGATGTCGTCGCCGTCGTCGCCGTAGAGGCGATCGTCGCCGCTCTGGCCGTTCAATACGTCGGCGCCGGCGCCGCCGTTCATCACGTCGTTGCCGCCGCCGCCGAGCAGCGTGTCGTTGCCGTCGCCGCCGAACATGGTGTCGTTGTCGGCGCCGCCATCGAGGACGTCGTCGCCCGCGCCGCCCGTCAGGTAGTCGTTGCCGGTGCTGCCCGACATCACGTCGTCGCCGTCGCCGCCGTCGAGGCGGTCGCGGCCGGTCTCGCCCTTCAGCACGTCGTTGCCGGCGCCGCCGAAGATCACGTCGTCGCCGTCGTTGCCGTTGATGAAGTCGTTGCCGAGGCCGCCGCGCAGCGTGTCGTTGCCGCCGCCGCCGTAGATGCGGTCGTCCCCGTCGCCGCCGTCGACCTGGTCGTTGCCGAGATCGCCCATGACGAGATCCTGGAGTGTCGTCCCGAGGAGGATGTCGTCGCCTTGAGTGCCCAGAATATCCGCCATGTCGTGCTCCAGCCGCTCCGCTTCGCTCGCCGCTTTCGCCGGACCACCGGGTGCTTCCGCGTCACCCGATGATCCGGCGATGATCCCGCGGCATCAAAATCGCCGCGAATTACCAGACATTACCGATCGAATTGCCCAACTCCGATTATGATCCTATCAATCAGACATTGAAGGCGCGTGCAGAGTGGCCACGAAACTCGATGATTATTCGCGGCAAATTTTATCGATCCGGCCCGGCGGAGCGGAAACGGTACAAACAAAAAGCCCCGGGGCTCGCGCTCCGGGGCATGGACAGGATCGTCCGCAAGTCTCGCGCAGCAGACGGGCAGCGAGCGCAGGGGTGGCGGCGGTCGCGCCGGGGGAAACGAGACCGCCGCCTCTTTTATCCGAGCGTCAGCTCAGGATAAGTCCGCTGGCGAGGAGGTCGGGCGCATTGACGCCATCGAGCGTCACCACGTCCACCATCGCGTCGCCGATCTTGACCGAAACCTTGGTGAGCCCAGAGAGCACCTCCTGCAGGGCGTGGATGAAGTCCTGGCCCAGGTCGTCCGGCAGGGTCCGCTTCTTGATGAAGCCATCCACCAGCTTGCGCGGCTCGG
>JAKAML010000319.1 GCA_021812845.1 Pseudomonadota bacterium | reverse complement strand
CGCTCGACGTCGTCAACGCGCGCGGCATCAAGGTGCTCAACCTCAGCTTCACCGGGCCGAACAACAAGCTTCTCGCCGACATGGTGCGCACCACCGTCGCCGGCGGCGTGCTGATCGTCGCCGCGGCCGGCAACCTCGGCCCGGCGGGCGCGGTCGTCTATCCGGCGGGCTACGAGGCCGTGGTGGCTGTCACCGCTGTCGGCGACGACCTGCGGATCTATCGTGGCGCCAATCGCGGCAACCACATCGACTTCGCGGCACCAGGAATCGACGTCCAGGTCGTGTCGGCGAAGGTCGCCACCAGATTCGAGACAGGGACGTCGTTCGCGGCGCCGTTCGTCGCCGCCGCACTCGCGGTCGCCCGCTCCAAGAGCACCGCCTCGGCCGCGGATCTCGTGACCGGTCTCCAATCCACCGCGACCGATCTCGGACGCCCAGGGCGCGACCCGGTGTTCGGCTGGGGTCTCGTTCAAGTGCAGGACATCTGCAAATGAGACAGCGGACCAGCGAAGCCCTCGTGCACGAACCGTCGCAGTGCCCCGTTTCCTGTTCCGTTGCGGCGCTCGCCGCTATCGGATTTGCGGCGGTCGTCGCGGCGGCGACGCCCGTCCGGGCCGCCGATCTCGCCGGTGACTGCTGCGCCGATCTCGAGGAGCGGATCGCCGAGCTCGAGGCCACGGTCGCCCGCAAGGGCACCCGCAAGGTTTCGGTCACGATCGCGGGCCAGATCAACCAGTCGATCCTGGCCTGGGACGACGGCTTCGAGCGCAACGCCTATCAGGTGATGAACTCGAACTCGACGGATCGCTTCCGATTCAGCGGCAACGCCAGGATCTCGAAGGATCTCGAGGCCGGCTACTACGTGGAGGTCGGCGCCAGGACCGCGTCGTCGTCAGGTGTCGACCAGTTGTCGGACGACGGAGCGAACAACGTCAGGGTCCGCCACTCGCTCTGGTATCTGCGCAGCGAGAAGGTGGGCACGGTCTCGGTCGGTCTCGCGGCCGCGGCCACAGACGACGTCATCAGCTACAATCTCGGCGGGACCAACGTCGCAGCATCGGCCGACGTCACCGCGGTCGGCGGCGGCTTCTTCACGCGAGATACCTCGGTCGGCGGCCACGGGCTGAACAACCTGTCGTCCGGCAATACGATGTCGCTGCGCTGGCGGCGGTTCGCGCCCGACGTCGAGACGCCGCAGGCCAATCTGGTCCGCTACGACAGCCCCGTCTTTCAGGGCTTCGCCGTGTCCGCCGCCTGGGGCCGCGACGACTTCTGGGACGTGGCGTTGCGCTACGCCAACGACGGCAAGCTGTTCCGCATCGCGGCCGGCATCGGCTTCTACGAGGACCGCACCGAGGACGCGGACACGTTCGGTTGGCCGCCGGGCGGCGACGCCGAGCCCGGGCTCGGCACCGTGATCCGCGAGTACAAGGGATCGGCCAGCATCCTGCACGTTCCGACCGGCCTTTTCGTCTCCGGCGCCTACGTGCACCGCGAGTTCGGCGGCCAGGATCCGGGCACCTCGACCTTCGCCTGCTTCACGTCGCCCGACGCCGCCGCCGTTCGCGCCGCCGGCGTGCCGTGCACCAATCGTCCGGACTTCGACTACTACTGGCTGAACGCGGGCCTCCGCCGCAAGTTCATCGATGCCGGCTGGACGTCGATCTACGGCGAATACGCGCGCTCGACGGACGCCGTCACCGGGCTCAACGTCAGCGTCGCCTCGGCGGTCGGCGGCGACATCGACTACGTGACGTCGAGCACCATGCAGATGTGGGGCTTCGGCATCGTGCAGCACATCGCCGCCGCCCAGATGGATCTCTATCTGTCCTATCGCCACATGAGCGCCGAGGTCCGCGGCATCGAGAGCACCGGCGCGGCCGTGGTCGCGCCGCTCGACGACATGGACGTCGTACTCGGCGGCGCGCGCATCCGCTTCTGAAGCGGCAAGGCCGGCTCGCCGTTGCCACACCGGGCACGGACCTTGGCAGCGGCGCTCGGGGATCGGGCGCGCAAGGATGCAGGCCCGTGTGATCGTTCCCGATCGCCGGAGGAGCCGCCGGCCGGACCGGGTCAGGCGTCGATCGTCTCCGGCCGCACGTCCAGGCGGTAGCCCAATCCCCGGATGGTCTGGATCAGCGACGGCCCCTCGGGCGTGTCAAGACGCTTGCGCAGGCGGCCGATGTAGACGTCGACGACGTTGGTCAGGGGATCCTCCGAGACCCCCCAGACGTTGGCGAGGATCCGCTCCCTGGAGTAGATCTTGCCGGGGGGCGTCAGCAGGAGCTCGAGGATCGCCAGCTCCTTGGCCGTGAGCTTGATCGCGCTGCCGTCGCGCAGCACCTCGAGCGTGTTGCGGTCGTAGACGAACGGGCCGAAATTGACCTTCGGGGCCTGCTGCCCGAAGTGCGACGCGCGGCGCTGCAACGCCGCGATGCGCGCCAGCAGCTCGTCGAACGCGAAGGGCTTGGTCAGGTAGTCGTCGGCCCCGAGCCGAAGGCCCTCGACGCGATCCTTCAGCGTGTCCAGCGCCGACAGCATGAGGACGGGCGTGAAGTTGCGGTTCTGCCGGAGGGTCTGGCACACTTCGTGCCCGTGCATTCGCGGCAGCATGAGATCGAGCACGATGAGGTCGTAGCCGAACTCCATCGCGAGCCGCAGGCCATGCTCGCCGTCGACGGCGAGGGTGACGGCATGGTGCTCCGCCTTCAGCCCGCGCACGAGGAAGTCGGCGACGCGCGCGTCGTTCTCGATGACGAGAAGGTTCATAACCGGTCAATTCATGTCTGAAGCGACGGAAACTCGGCGTCGATCGTGGTGCCGCGACCGATCTCGCTCGACAATCGTATCGCGCCACGATGCGCCTCGACAATGGCTTTCGCCATCGGCAGGCCCAGTCCGGTGCCACCCGGGTTGTATTTCTCCGCATTCGACCCGCGATAGTAGCGCTCGAAGACGCGCGCCTGCTCCTCCGCCCCGACCCCACATCCCTCGTCGCGGACCGTCAGGCGGACCTGCGCTCCGCGCCGCGTGACCGTCACGGCGACCGACGCTCCCTGCGGCGAGTATGAGATCGCATTGTCGAGCAGGATCAGCACGAGGCGCTTCAGATGCTTGCTGTCGCCGAGGACGTGGCACCGGTCGTCGGCGACGACCGCCGGACCGAGTGCGATGCCGCGCTCGCGTGCCTGGACGCCCATC
>JAKAML010000318.1 GCA_021812845.1 Pseudomonadota bacterium | reverse complement strand
GCTTCCCGCCGATCCTCGGCCGCCGGCTGTCGGGACGCGCCGTGGTCGCCGGCACCACCGTGGGGTGTTGCGGCGTCGGCCTTCGCAGCGGCCTGTGCCACGTAGAGATCGGCGATCTGATAGCCGGCACCGCCGAGACGCTGCGTCAGCTCCTCGCGCGCCGCATCGACGATCCGCGCCGCATCGGCCTCCTGCGGCTCGATCCTGATGCTCAAGGCGCTCGCGTTGCCCTTGATGACGATGGTGACCGGTCCGAGCTCGGCGGGCGTGAGCGCGAGCTTCAGCACGCGCACGGGCGCTCCGCGATCGTGCCGGCCCGGATCGGCGGCCATCGTGCCGAACGGGGAGGCGAGCAGCGGACCACCCCCGCCGTCCGAGTGCGACGCGGATTGGGCGGAACCGCCGACCACGACCTGAAAAAGCTGATCCGCGACCTCCGACGAGGCGGGCGCCGGCGGAGCAGCGGCCCTTTCGACGCTCCGCGCCTGATCCTGCTCGGAGCGAAGCGCTCTCGCGAGATCGCGCAGCGGCGCCGAGCCCCTCGAAGGGGTCCGCGTCGCGGCCTCTCTGTCGAAGGACGGCTTCGCGTCGCCGAGCCCGATTGCGATCTCTGGTCGAACGGCCGCAGCGTCGGCGGATCCGAGGGACGTGGGGATGGGCGCCGCCACCGCGCCTTCCCTGGATGCGAGGGCGGTAAATGAAGATTCGGGATCGCGCACGCCGGCGTCGATGGCTGCGAGGATCTTCGTCACGCCGGCCGCCGTCTGCTCTTGCCGCTGGCTTGCCGGCGCGGGCACTCGCGTCGCCTCGGCCTCGGCCGGGACGGCCTGCGGAAGAGCGGTTCGCACGGCGGGCGCGGCCACCGGCGCAAAGTGCGTCTCGCGCCGCAGGATCTCGACGGCGACCGGCACGGCGGCCCGAGCCGCGGCCGTGGCCGCCGGGGCCTCCACATCGAACCGCCGCGCCGCGGCCACGGAGAGCGCCCCGAGATCCGCCTCGCGCGGATGCACCACGCACTTTCCATCGGCAATCTTCAGGGGTCCGTCGGAGCCTGGCGACGGCATCCGTGCACCGTCCATCAGTCGTCGCTCGAGACCCTGCGCCGCGAGAATCGCCGTCAATGTATCGCGAGTGGGGGCCACCTCACGGTCATCGCGTGCATCGTCGTCGGGCGCGGGCACCGACCCGTCAGGTGCCGTCGCCGCCCCGCCGCCGACGAGGGAGACCGAGGCCCCGGACAGCACTCCCAGGGGTGCACCGGGGGGTACGGCCGCGCCGTCCCTAGGATCGGGAGGGTGAACGTCGGACACGGATTCCGCCGCGTCCACCGTGGCTGCAAAGGCGGTCGGCTGCTCGCCGTCATGATCCCGCCGCCCGGGAGCCGCGCGGATCGGTCCGGGAAGCTGCGCGGCGATCGCAGAGGCCGGAGTTGTCATCGTCGGGTCTCCCGGAGCGCAGCATCGATCGCGCCCACACGCTTCCGCAATGCGGCCGTCCAGCTCGTCTCGGAGGGCGACCGATCCGCGCCCCCCGCGGCGGCGGCCGCGTCCTCGCCATCTCGAGACGGCCGGAACTCCGATGCAGGGGCCGAGACCAGCGCGTCGACCAGCTTCGCCATGCGCAGCGTCTCCGCGAGCGCCGGCGGCAATCGCGACGCCTCGACCGAGCCGGTCAGCGACGACGCCCTCGCGCTGTCGCCGGTCGCCGCGAAAGCCGCGGCGCCATAGACGTTCAAACGATGGCGCACGTCGGCCGGCGCTCCCTCGACTCCGATCCGCGTCGCGGCGAGAACCAGACCGTATCGGCCGGATCGCAAGGCGCCATCCGCGACCTGCTCGATCAACGTTGCGCGCGGGCCGGGAGCCAGCGCACCCGTCACCTTCTCGAGCCACGCTGCGGCATCGGTTGCCAGGAACTCGTCGCGACCGGAGACGTAGGAGGCGATCTGGCCGACGATCGACGTCAGATACGGCGTTCGCGGGAACCGCCACACGAGACGATCGATGCCGTGTCGGAACGCCTTCGTGTCGCCGGCCGTGGCCGCGAGCTCGATGCTCAACCGCAAGGCCGCCTCCTCGACGATCGTACCGGGCGAGATGAAGCGGGCCGCGCGGCACATGGCGAGCGCCGCCTCCGCGTCGCTGCGCGACAGCATCACGGCCTTCACCAGTGCGACCCGGCCCGCCAGCGCCGCCGGGAGCGTGTCGACGTCGACCTTGTCGAGAACGCCCGCCGCCGCATCGAAGTAGCCCTCGGCATAGGCCAGCGCACCGTGGGCCAACGGCTTCTCCTCGTCGGCGAACCGGTCGGCCTCCGCGACCTTGCGCAGCAGCGCCGGGTTACCCCCGTCGAGGGTGTGGCTCACCAGCGCGAGGCGGTTGCGCGCATCCTCCCACACGGACATGTCGAAGCGCGCCAGCTCGGTCCCGGCCGTCTCGACGCCGACCGCGACGCCCTGAAGAGTCTGGCCGCTTCCGCGCACGACCTTCTCTCTCAGCGTCGCGAGCGGACGCACTGTGAACAGCGGCGCCGGCGGCCTGCGCTGAAAGAGCGGCGGCAGAGGGGCCGCCCCCGGCGCGGTCGCCCCATGAGCCGGCGCCTTCTCCGCTGTGGGCTTGCCGGCGGCGATCGCGCGGTATCCTGTCGACGCGGCGACGCAGAACGCCGCGATCGCCAGCCGTGCCGCCCGCCGCCGAGCTCGACCGCCGTCCATCAGTTTCTCGTCCTGCGCAACAGGATCTCGATGCGCCGATTGACCGCCGCTTCACGATCGGCGGCATTCCTCGGCTTCTGATCCGCATGGGCCTCGATTCTCTCGAAGCGCCGCTCGTCGACGCCCGCCCTCAGCAGCAGGCCGTGCGCGGCCTCCGCGCGCTCCATCGACAGCCGCCAGTTGTTGCCGCGCTCGCCGCGGAAGGGCCGGCTGTCGGTATGTCCGCGCACGATGATCCGCTCTCCATTGGCGAGAACGACCGGCGCGATCGCCTGCATGAGCCGGGTCAACTCGCCTCCGGCGCTGGACGAGCCGATGGCGAACATGCCGAAGTTGCTGGTATCGGTCAGGCTGAGCACGACGCTGTCGCCCTCGATCGTGACGTCGATGCCTGGCCCACCGTTGATGCCGAGCAGGTTGACGGCCTTCTTGACCCGGCTTTCGACGTCCGCGGCCGTGGCCGACATGCGACGCGCCTCGGCCGCCCG
>JAKAML010000317.1 GCA_021812845.1 Pseudomonadota bacterium | reverse complement strand
ACGCACCTTCGGGCTGTCGAGCAGCCGGTCGATGCGCGTCGCCTCCTCGAAGCTGACGTCCTGGCGGAAGCGGAGGTCGGGAGCGAACTTCAGATTGATGACGTGGGCGATCTCGGCGCGGATGAAGCGCTTGTTCGCGTCCAGCGCCGCGACGACCGGCGCCACGTCCTTTCCTCCGAGCGGCATCACGTAGACGGTCGCGAGCTTCAGGTCCGGCGACATCCTGACCTCGGGAATGGTCACGACGTGGCTCGCTAGCGTGTCGTCGTGGATGTCGCCGCGCGTCAGCATGTCGGCGAGGGCGTGGCGGATCATCTCACCGACGCGCAGCATCCGCTGCGAGGGGCCGCCGGCGGGTGTCGCACCGCCGCGGACGCCCTTGTGCGCGCTCGATTTCTTGCGGGTCATCTGTCGCTCCGCGCCGGGATCGAACCGGTCGCGGCCTCTCGAATGGGAATGGATGGGCTCGCTATCAGCTTTGCGAAGGCGAGGCAATCCCGCCCCTTGTCCACGGCCTCAGCGGATCGGAATGGTTGTCACCGCGTGTCCGGTCGCCGCACCGAGCCGCTCGGCGATCCCGGACACGATCGTCTGCTGGCTCGCGGCGTCGAGCGCGCCACCTTCGAACCAGACGCGAAGGCCGGGCATCTCGTCGTCGATCACGACCACGTCGCCCGACGCGACGTGCCGCAGCCGCAGCAGGCCCCAGCCGTCCTCGCGCGCGTAGTCGCTCGTGCCGACGCTCGCGAGCACCTCCGGCGCCAGCCGCAGGAAGTGCCCATCGTCGCGCTTGATGAGAAAGCTCGCCATCGCGAAGCCCGATCAGAGGGACGCTGAAAACGGAGAACCACAGGGACGCGCCGGGGACGGCGGCCCGACGAGCTGCCGCCGCGCCGCGCCCTCACTGGCGTGTCAGAGCGAGCGCTGGACGATCTCCACCTGGAAGCACTCGATCTGGTCGCCCTCGCGGATGTCCTGGTAGTTGGCGAACGCCATGCCGCATTCCTGGCCGACCGGGACTTCCTTCACCTCGTCCTTGAAGCGCTTCAGGATCGACAGCGTGCCTTCGTGGATCACGGTGTTGTCGCGCAACAGCCGCACCTTGGCGCCGCGCTCGACCTTGCCCTCGGTGACGAGGCAGCCGGCGACCTTGCCGACCTTGGTGATGTTGAACACCTGCTTGATCGTTGCGTAGCCGAGGAACACCTCGCGCTTGGTCGGCGCGAGCAGGCCCGACATCGCGGCCTTCACGTCGTCCACCAGGTCGTAGATGATGTTGTAGTAGCGGATCTCGAGACCCTGGGCGTCGGCCGCCTGCTTGGCCTGCACGTTGGCGCGGACGTTGAAGCCGAGGATGATCGCCTTCGACGCGCTTGCGAGCGCGACGTCGGATTCGGTGATGCCGCCGACGCCGAGGTGCACGATGCGCGCCTCGACCTCGTCGGTGCCGAGCTTCTTCAGGGCGCCGGCGATGGCTTCCACCGAGCCCTGCACGTCGCCCTTGATGACGAGTGTGAACTCCTTCTTGCCGGCATCCTTCAGCGTCTGCATCATCTGCTCGAGCGTGCGCGGCGTGGCCGCGGTGCCGAGCGTCTCGCGGCGCTTCCTGATGCGGTAGTCGGTGATCTCGCGCGCGCGGCTCTCGTTCTCGACCACGGCGAACTGGTCGCCGGCCTCCGGCGCCGAATCGAAGCCTAGGATCTCGACCGGAACCGAGGGTCCGGCGGACGGCACGTTCTCGCCCTTGTCGCCGATCAGCGCCCGGACGCGGCCCCACGACGAGCCGGCGACGACGATGTCGCCGACCTTCAGCGTTCCGCGCTGCACGAGCACGGTGCCGACCGGGCCGCGTCCGCGCTCGAGCTTCGCTTCGATGACGATGCCCTCGGCGGAGCGGTTCGGGTTCGACTTCAGGTCGAGAATCTCGGACTGGAGGTGGATCGCCTCGAGCAGCTTGTCGAGGTTGGTGCCCTTCAGCGCCGATACCGGCACCTCGAGCGTCTCGCCCGACATGCTCTCCACCACGATCTCGTGCTGCAGTAGCTCGGTGCGCACGCGGGTCGGATCGGCCGTCGGCTTGTCGATCTTGTTGATCGCCACGATGATCGGCACGCCCGCCGCCTTGGCGTGATTGATGGCCTCGACCGTCTGCGGCATCACGCCGTCGTCGGCGGCGACCACGAGCACGACGATGTCGGTCACCTTGGCGCCGCGCGCGCGCATGGCGGTGAACGCGGCGTGGCCGGGGGTGTCGATGAACGTCACGTTGTCGCCCGAGGGCGTCGTGACCTGGTAGGCGCCGATGTGCTGGGTGATGCCGCCGGCCTCGCCGGAGACGACGTTGGTCTTGCGGATCGCATCGAGGAGCGACGTCTTGCCGTGGTCGACGTGGCCCATGATGGTGACCACGGGCGCGCGCGGCTCCAGCGTCTCGTCGACGTCCTTGTCGCCGACGAAGCCGATCTCGACGTCGGCCTCCGACACGCGCTTCGGCGTATGGCCGAACTCGGTGACGATCAGCTCTGCGGTGTCGGCGTCGATCACGTCGGTGATCTTGTGCATCGCGCCCTGCTTCATCAGCAGCTTGATGACGTCGACGCCGCGCTCCGTCATGCGGTTCGCGAGCTCCTGGATGGTGATGACCTCCGGGATCACGACCTCGCGCACGATCTTCTCCCGCGTCTGGGGAATGCCCATGGCCTTGAGCTTCTCACGCTCGCGCTTGCGCTTGAGCGAGGCCAGAGAGCGCTCGCGATTCTTCTCGTCGAAGGCGTTGTTGATGGTGAGCTTGGTGCGCTCGCGACGGTCGTCGCCGGCCTTGACCGGCGCCCGCGCGACCTTGACGCCGCCGCGCTTCAGGCCGCCGCGCCCCTCGTCGTCGTCGGGCGTCGTGGTGGTCGTCGCGGGGCGTGCGGCGCGCGTCGGCTTGGTGATCTCGGTCGACGGGTCGGGCGCGCCGCCCGCGGCCGGGCGCAGCGGACGCGGCGGCGTCGGCAGCCGGATCTCCTGCGGGCGGCCGCCTTCGCGCGGCATCCACGCCGTGTTCATGGATTGGGGCCGCGCGCCGCCGGGACGGGCGTCGCGCGCCACGGGCTGCTGGCCGGACGAGCGCCCGGCCGGCGTGTGCGGCCGCGGAATTCCGGGGGTCGCAGTCGGAGAGGGCGCGGCGGCGGCGGGTGCAGCGGCCGCGACGCGTGCAGGCGCAACAGCGGCAG
>JAKAML010000316.1 GCA_021812845.1 Pseudomonadota bacterium | reverse complement strand
CGCCGCCTATTTCAGCGACGCCGGACATCCTGGCGTGACGAAAGACGAGACCGCGTGGTGCGCGGCGTTCGTCGGCGCGTGTCTGGCCCGGGCGGGCGTGCGGCCGAGCGGGTCGCTGCTGGCGCGGTCCTACCTCACCTGGGGTGTGCCGATCGAGGATGCGCGGCCGGGCGCGATCGCGGTGCTGACGCGCGGTGCCGATCCGGCGCAGGGGCACGTCGGCTTCGTGGTCGGCTCGACGGCGAGCACGCTGCTGTTGCTCGGCGGCAACCAGAGCGACGCGGTCAGCGTGGAGTCGTTCGCTCGGTCGCGGCTCATCGGCCTGAGGTGGCCGTCCGACGCGGTGGCGGCGACGGCGGCGACGCCGGCGGGAGAGGAGCTGTTCGAGCGGGCGCTGGTGCACGTGCTCGAGATGGAAGGCGGCTGGAGCGACGATCCGCACGACCCGGGCGGCCCGACCAACCAGGGGGTCACGCTCGGCGTCTATGCGGCATTCACGGGCCGGACGCTCGACGCGACCAACACGGAGGCTGTGAAGGGCGAACTGCGCCGGATCGCTCCGGAGACGGTGCGCGAGATCTATCTCAGGCGCTACTGGCGCCCGTCTCGGGCGGCGGATTTCGATCCGGCGGTCGCGCTGATGCACTTCGATACGAGCGTCAACCACGGCCTTTCGGCTGCAGCGCGAATGCTGCAGGAGGCGGCAGGGGCGGCGGTCGACGGCGAGATCGGGCCGGAGACGCGCGCGGCGGTCGCCGCCCGCGGGATCGACCGGCTGCTCGACGCCTATGCCGAGATCCGGCGGGCGCGCTATCGGGCGCTGCCGCACTTCTGGCGCTTCGGGCGCGGGTGGCTGCGCCGGGTCGACATGACGCTCGAGCGGGCGCGGGCGGCCGCCGGCGCGACGGCATCCACTTCCACTCAACCGAAAGGAACCGAGACCATGACCACGACCGGAAACGAGTCCCAGCCGAAATGGTGGGGACAGTCGATGACCATCTGGGGCGCGATCGTCACGGCGCTGGCGACGGTGGCGCCGGCGCTCGGGCCGGTGGTCGGCGTCGACATCTCGGGCGAGGTGATCCGGCAGGCCGGCGGGCAGGCGGCGCAGGTGTTCCAGGCCGTCGCCGGGCTCGTCGGCACGGTGCTGACGATCTGGGGCCGGCTGCGAGCCACCCAGCCCCTGCAGCAGCGCGACGTGACGTTCAGGTTCTAGGCCGGCGGGGCGGGCGCGACCGGACTATTCATTGCAGGTTCACGCGCAAGTCCTTACCAAGGATCCTGCTCGAACAGCCGGCTGCAAGATGAAAAGCGCCCCGATCGTCATCGCCATCACCGTCCTCACCCTGCTCGCGGGGGCCTCCGTGCCCGCGCGGGCGGGGGAGACGTGCATTTCCGACTGGTCGGTGGCGGCGGGCGTGGTGCGCAAGGAAGGGCTGGCGACGGTCGAGCAACTGTTGCAACTGGCCAAGAAGTCGGGCACTGGCGCAATCGTGCGGACGACGCTCTGCGAGGACGGCGGATCCTACGTTTATCGCATCGTGGTGAAGGACGGCCAAGGTGCATTGAAGACGATCTCGGTCGACGCCCGCAAGCCGTTCGCGCGATAGAGCGGATCACCGGGGTCCCTCGCGAGCCGGCGTCCCGTCGCGTGCCGGCCTCCCTTCGCGAGCCAGACTAGCGCGGGGTGCGTCGCCCCCTGTATAGTCGGGCAAATCCAAGGGCCGATCTGCAACTGTGCCAGGGGACGCAAGTGCGCATACTCGTTGTCGAGGACGACAAGGATCTCAACCGGCAGCTTGTCCAGGCCATTTCGGACGCCGGTTACGCCGTCGATACCGCGAGTGACGGCGAGGAAGGCTACTTCCTCGGCGAGACCGAGCCCTACGACGTCATCATCCTCGACATCGGGCTGCCGAAGATGGACGGCCTGTCGATCCTCGAGCAGTGGCGGCGCGCGGACCGCAACATGCCGGTGATCCTGCTGACGGCGCGCGACCGCTGGAGCGACAAGGTGGCCGGCATGGACGCCGGGGCCGACGACTACCTGGCGAAGCCGTTCCACATGGAGGAGCTTCTGGCGCGCATCCGGGCGCAGGTGCGGCGGGCGTCCGGGCACGCCAAGAGCGAGATCGAGTGCGGGCCGCTCAGGCTCGACACCAAGTCGGCGCGCGTCACCTGCAGCGGCCAGCAAATCAAGCTCACCTCGCACGAGTACCGCCTGCTCGCCTACCTGATGCACCATCGCGGCCGGGTGGTGTCGCGGACCGAGCTCGTCGAGCATCTCTACGATCAGGATTTCGATCGCGACTCCAACACCATCGAGGTGTTCATCGGGCGTCTGCGCAAGAAGATCCCCGCCGACGTCATCGAGACGGTCCGCGGTCTCGGCTACCGTCTGGCCGAAGGGACAGATGCGGCTTAACTCGCTCGCCTTCCGGCTCTTGGCCACACTCGCGGCGTGGACGCTGGTCGTGCTGCCGATCGCCGGCATCATCATCTTCTCGATCTACAAGGCCGACCTGCTCGACGACTACGACGACCGGCTGAAGCGGCTCGCGGAGGGTGTCCGCCTCGACAGCATGGACGGGCTGTCGGAGCCGCTGGCGCCGGTGAACCGCTTCGAGCCTCTGTTCGAGCAGACGCACTCCGGCTGGTACTGGCAGGTGAAGCCGATCGACCAGCCGAGCACGCGCTGGCGGGTCTCGGCCTCGCTGGCGACGGCCTCGCTCGAAAGCCCGATCGAGCGGAAATTCCCGGCCGACGCGACCGGCACGCGGTGGATGAACGTCAAGGGGCCGTCGGGCGAGCCTATCCGCATCGTGGAGCTGATCGACACGCTGCGCCACGAGCCGGGGCCGCGCTACTCGATCACCGTCGCGGGACCGATCGAGGAGCTCAACGCGCGCGTCGCCGAGTTCGGGCGGCGGCTGACGTTCGCACTCGCGCTCGCCGGGCTCGGCCTCCTCGCCACGACCCTGTTCCAGGTCCGCTTCGGCCTATTGCCGCTGCGGCAGATCGAACGCGGCCTGTCGGCGATCCGCAGCGGCGAGAAGACCCATCTCGACGGACAACTGCCGACCGAGATCGAGCCGCTGCAGATCGAGCTCAACGCGCTGATCGCCTCGAACCAGGACATCATCGATCGCGCGCGCACGCAGGTGGGCAATCTCGCCCACGCCTTGAAGACGCCGCTTGCGGTGATCACCAACGAGGCGCGCGAGGAC
>JAKAML010000315.1 GCA_021812845.1 Pseudomonadota bacterium | reverse complement strand
GTCTGTCCGGGCTCGAGCGTGATGCGGAAGACATCGGCGCGCTCGCTCTTGATGCGCTCCGGCAC
This sequence comes from Pseudomonadota bacterium, assembly GCA_021812845.1. Taxonomy (GTDB): domain Bacteria; phylum Pseudomonadota; class Alphaproteobacteria; order Rhizobiales; family Hyphomicrobiaceae; genus JAKAML01. The sequence goes on along the minus strand of JAKAML010000315.1, from coordinate 3,171 downwards.
GAAGCCGAGCGACGGCGTCACCGCCTCGATGCGGCGGGCGTCGAGATCGGGCCAGATGATGCCCGAGCCGACGACCGAGTAGCGCTCGGCGGTCAGCCAGCGCTCGAGCGGCTTGTCGCTCGGGTTCGACAGCGCGAACACGATCCAGCTCGGATTGGTGCCGGGTGTCGAGGCGCGCACCGACATGCGGCCTGTGGCGCCGGCCTCGCCGGCGGCGGCCTCGATCTGCAGCGTGTCGCCGCGGCTCTCGTAGAACTCGCCGAGCGTGGTGATCTCGATCCGCTCGGCGTCGGGTTGCAGCACGATCGGCTTCAGGGCGTGGGCCGCGTCCGGACCCATCCCGAGCCACAGCGCGGTGACCGCGAGCAGCACCGTCAGGGCGGCGCGGCACCCCGCGCGGACACCGCCCGGTGCCGGCCGCCGATCGCCCGCCTGCCCCCGTCCGCCGGTCATCGCCGCGGTCCCTCCGCCGGCGGCTGACCGTCCTCGACGAGGCCGAACAGGATGTGGTCGGCCCACTGGCCGTCGATCCTCAGGTACTGCCGTGCGAAGCCCTCGCGCGTGAAGCCCGCCCGCTCCAGCACGCCGATCGAGCCGGTGTTGGCCGGCATCGACGCCGCCTCGAGGCGGTGCAGGCGAAGCTGCCGGAAGGCGAACGGGATCACCGCGCGAACCGCGTCCGTCATGCGGCCCGCGCCGACGAACGGCCGCCCGAGCCAGTAGCCGACCGAGGCCGACTGGGTGACGCCGCGGCGGATGCCCGACAGCGTCAGCCCGCCGACCATCCGGTCGTCGGCGTTGTCGAAGATGAAATAGGCGTGGCCCAGATCCTCGCGCGCCTCGCGCTGGTAGTGCCGGAGCCGCCGCCGGAAGGCGCTCCGCGTCAGCTCGTCGCGCGCCCAGGCCGGCTCCCAGGGCTTCAGGTGCTCGCGGCTCAGCGCGCGCAGCTCCGCCCAGGCCCCGTAATCGGCCGCCACCGGCGGGCGCAGCCAGACCTTGAGGCCGCGAACCACCGGCGCCGGGTCCTGTCCGAGCGGGGATCTGAGGAACACCATCTCGCCCTCGTTCCCCTCAGGCCGTGACCAGCTCTTCGGCGCGGCGCGCGTACTCGGCCGACCTCTTGCCGGCGCCGACGACGGCCACCGACGGGCGGCCCGCCGCGAGCCGCCGCGCCAGCGCCGCGACACGCTCCGGCGTCACCCTCTCCACGGCCTCGACGAGCTCCGACGGCGGCACCAGCCGGCCATGGATCATCAGATGGCGCGCCAGTTGCTCCGCCCGCGCCGACGAGCTTTCGAGCGCCATCATCAACCCGGCCTTGAGCTGCGCCTTGGCGCGCGCCATCTCCGCCATTTCCGGCCCGCGCCGCGCCATCTCCCTCAATTCCCGGCTCACGACGTCGATCAGCTCGGACATCATCTTGGGCCCCGTTGCGGCGTGAATTCCGAATAGTCCGGTATCGCTGAGACCCCAGGCGGAGGAATAGATCGAATAGCAGAGGCCGCGGCGCTCGCGGACCTCCTGGAACAGGCGCGACGACATCCCGCCGCCGAACAGCCCGGAGAAGACCTGGGCCGTGTAGGTCTCGGCGTCGCGGTACGACGGGCCCTCGAACGCCCACAACAGATGGCTCTGTTCGAACGCCTTGCGCGAGATCCGTGTCCCACCCTCGTAGCGCGCCGCGACCTCGCCCGACGACGCCCGTCGAGCAAGCCCCCCGAATAGGGCTTCAACATGGCGGACGAGACGGCCGTGATCGACCGCCCCGGCCGCTGCGACGACCATGTCGCCGGGGACGTAGCGCGCGGCGAGGAAGCCCCTCAGATCGCTCGCGGAAATGCTGCGGACGCTCGCCGGCGTGCCGATGATCGGCCGGCCCGCCGGCTGGCCCGGATAGGCGGCGTCGTGCATCAGGTCGTAGGCGATCTCCTCGGGGCTGTCCTGGATCATCGCGATCTCCTGCAGGATCACCTCCCGCTCGCGATCGAGCTCGTCCGCGGCATACGACGAATTCAGCAGGATGTCGGCCAAGAGCTCGAGGGCCGTGCCCTCGTCGCCCTTCAAGACCCGCGCATAGTAGGCCGTGTGCTCGAGGCCCGTGGCCGCATTGAGCTCGCCGCCGACGGCCTCGATCTCCTCCGCGATCGCCCGCGCCGAGCGCGACGCCGTGCCCTTGAACGCCATGTGCTCGAGGAGATGTGAGATCCCCGTCTCGGCCTCGCTCTCGTGGCGTGCGCCCGCCGCCACCCACACCCCGAGCGAGGTCGTCTCGAGGTGCGCCATGCGGTCGGTGACGATCCTGAGCCCGTTCGCAAGCGTGGTGACCTCGGTCGTCATGCCGCGCCCTCACGGCTCTCTCGCGGCGCGCGGGCCGTCGCCCCCGCCATCTTCTCGACAAAGCGTTCGACCGCGGTGAGATCGTTCGGAAGCCGGACCGTCCGCTCGGGATCGGTCATCAGGCTCGCAAGCCGCGGCGGCAGGCCCGGACGGCTGCCGGTGATCCGTTCCATGGCCTCGGGAAACTTCGCCGGATGCGCCGTCGCGAGGATCACCTTCGGCCCTTCGAGGCCCGTCACCCTGTCTTCCGCCGCCACCCATCCGCAGGCGGTGTGCGGGTCGAGAAGGTAGCCGCTCGCGTCCCGCACCTCGCGGATCGCCTTCGCCACCTCGCTCTCCCCCGCCGCGCGGGCCCCGAACTCGCGCCGCAGCCCGTCGGAGAGCGCGCCGAGCTCGAACCGGCGCGACTGGGCGAGCGAGGCCATGGCGCGCCGCACCCAGTCGGCGTCGCGGCCCGAGGCCTCGAACAGGTAGCGCTCGAAGTTCGACGAGATCTGGATGTCCATGGACGGCGACGAGGTCGCGACCACCTCGCGCATCTCGTAGGCGCCGCTCTCCACCGTCCGCACCAGGATGTCGTTGGCGTTCGACGCGATGGCGAGCCGGCCGACCGGCAGCCCCATGCGTTCCGCCACGTAGCCCGCGAAGATGTCGCCGAAATTCCCGGTCGGAACCGCGAACGACACGGCACGGTGCGGCGCGCCGAGTGCCGCCGCCGCGGCGAAATAGTACGTCACCTGCGCGACGATCCGCGCCCAGTTGATCGAGTTGACGCCCGAGAGCCCGACCCGGTCGCGGAACGGATGGTCGTTGAACATCCCCTTCACCAGCGCC
>JAKAML010000314.1 GCA_021812845.1 Pseudomonadota bacterium | reverse complement strand
GCAACCAGGGCATCTTCTCGATCGACGTCGACAGCCGCGACTTCCGCACCCGCAACCCGGCCGACGTCCAGCGCACGATCCTCAACCAGCTCGTCCAGAAGCGGAAGGGCATCCTGCTGTTCCACGACATTCAGCCGTCGACCGCCGGCGCGCTGCGCAGCCTGCTCGGCGAGCTCAAGGCGCGCGGCTTCAAGGTGGTGCACATGATCTCCCGGCACCCGACGACGACGCTCCCCGAGTACGACGCGCTCGCCGACACCGAGCTGCAGCGCAAACAGCTCGCCGCCGCGCGGTCGCCGCTCGCCAACCGCGCCATCGTCTGGCCCGTGGCGACGGGAGGTGCGCCGGCCGCCGATCCGTCGGCACCGGTCAGGGCTCCGCGGGGCGCGACTTTGCCGCCCGATCCGCAGGCACGACCGGCCGCAGCCGCGCTCGCTCCCTCGGCGGGATCTGCCGCGGGTGCGGGACCGCCGCCGTTGCAGACCGCGCCGGTGCCCCAGGCCGCACCCGCGCCCCAGGCCGACCTGCCGCCGCAACTACCGCCGCGCCAGCGCTGGCGGATGGAGGAGGACGAGAGCTGGCAGTCGCGCATCTTCCGCAACTGACCCTGCGGCTGCGCCACTGCCCGGCGCCGAACGGACACGCTCCGCCGCCAAATTCCAGGCCGCACGCGGTCGATAGTTGCGGTCGCCGCCGAATTCACCGATGGTGCGCGAAAGTCCGCAATTTCAATGGATTGGTACCATGCGCCGCACCGCGATCCTGGCCCTCGCACGGGTCGCCGCAGCAATCGCCGGCCCGGCCCTCGCAGCGTCCGGCGCCGCGGCTGAGGCCACGGACAGCTGCCCCGGAGGGCTCGGCGTCGCGCGTATCGTCGAAATCGATCCGTCCTCCGGTCCCCTCTACGGCGACATCACCAGGTACGCCAAGGAGGAGCGCTTCCTCGCCCCGCGCGAGGTGGTGCTGACCTTCGACGACGGCCCGATGCCATGGATCACGAGGTCGATCCTCGACACACTCGACCGCTTCTGCACCAAGGCCACCTTCTTCTCGGTCGGGCGCATGGCCCTCGCCTATCCGGCCTCGGTGAAGGACGTGCTCGCCCGCGGCCACACCCTCGGCGGTCACACGCACACCCATCCCTTGAACATAGCGCGGCTCAGGTCCGACCGCTCCGTCGACGAGATCGAGCGCGGCTTCGCGGCGATCGCGCTCGCCGCCGGCCAGCCGATCGCCCCCTTCTTCCGATTCCCGGGCTTGTCCGACAGCCCGGGCCTCCTCGCGCACCTCCAGTCGCGCGGCATTGCCACCTTCACCGTCGACGTGGTGTCGAACGACAGCTTCATCGGCGACGCCGGACGGCTGACGCGACTGACCCTCGAGCGGATCGAGGCGCAGCAGGGCGGCATCGTGCTGTTCCACGACATCAAGGCGGCCACCGCCAAGGCGCTGCCGGCAATCCTCACCGAGCTCCGGTCGCGGGGCTACAAGGTCGTCCACATGCGGTCGAAGGCGCCGCTCGTGCCCGTCGCCAGCTACGAGGCCGAACTGCTGCCGCGTCTCGCCAAGTCACCGCCCCGCGCCGACGGCAGGCCGCCGCTGCTGCCGTTCTACGGCAGCACGGGCCCGCAGCGGGCTTCGGCCGAGGGCGAGACCGCCACGGCGGCGGCCCCGACCGCTGCCGGACGCCCGAGCCCGATCGACGAGACCGGCGGCCCGGCGGTGACCACCCTCGCGCCGGCGCCTCGCCAGCGCCTCGCCGCCGCAGCAGCCACGCCACCGGCCACGACCAGAAGCGCCTCCGACCGCCGTCCGCGCGAGCGGACGACCCGGCGCGGCCCGGCGGGCACACCACGGCTGGACGACGCGTCGGGCACCGCCGTGGGCGGCTGGTCGACGCTGGTGAAGCCGTCACCGGCTCGCCCCGCGCGGGCCTCGACCTCACCGACCTTCTGACCCGATCGTTCTGCGGCCGGGCCGAAATGCAGAAGGCGGACCTCGCGGCCCGCCCTGACTACATACCCCGTAACCGGTCGGCGCTGCTGCGCCGCCACGGCGACCTTCGCCTGCGGCGAAGCCGGTGCCGTCCGGGACTGGTGCGGTCGAGAAGACTCGAACTTCCACGCCTTGCGGCGCTACCACCTCAAGGTAGTGCGTCTACCAATTCCGCCACGACCGCAGCGTCCAGGCGAAGTGACCGCTGATATAGCGGACCCGGTCGATGCGAACAAGCGCTTCGACCGAGGCCGCCGGACTAACAGACGCCGCTCCGTGACGCAAGCCGAATGCTCGCGCCGCCGCGACTTTGCACCTATCCTCACTGCCATGAGCGACCCCCGTCCCGAGGCCTGCGACCACCCGCGTCTCGCCACGCTCCCGCCGGTCGGCTGGGCAGAGAGCCGCGGGCGCGTCGCCTATCCCGAAGCCGTGACGTTCATGGAGCGCCGCGCCGCCGAGATCCACGCCCGCACGGCCGGCGAGATCGTCTGGCTGGTCGAGCATCCCCCGCTCTACACCGCCGGTCCCGCCACCCGGAAGGGCGACCTTCTCGATCCCGGTCGCTTCCCCGTGTTCGAGACCCGGCGAGGCGGACAGCTCACCTATCACGGTCCCGGACAGCGCGTGGCCTACGTCATGCTCGACGTCGGACGCCGCGGCGGCGACGTCCGCGCCTTCGTCTGTGCGCTCGAACGGTGGATCGTCGGCACGCTGGCGGCCTTCGGCGTCACCGGCGAGACCCGCGCCGGCCGCGTCGGCGTCTGGATCGCGCGCCCCGATCCGGCCCGACCGGGAGCCGTGCGCGAGGACAAGATCGCCGCCATCGGCGTGCGCCTGAAGCGGTGGGTCAGCCTGCACGGCATCGCGCTCAACGTTTCGCCGGATCTCGGCCACTTCGGCGGCATCGTTCCGTGCGGCATTGCCGATCACGGCGTCACGAGCCTCGACGAGCTCGGCCGTCCGGCGACCCTCGAAGCTGTGGATAAGGCACTCCGCGCCTCGTTCGAGCAGGTCTTCGGCCCGACGGCGGACGCTCCCGACCCGCTTCGCGCGACCTCCGGCGCATCGTGATTCCGGTCCGCCGACGTCGGCGGTCACCCTCGCCACGAGGCGCGGCGACGAGGACGCGGCAACGAAAGAGGCACCCGCTCCGGTGAGGGAACAGGTGCCTCGAATAACCGCCGACCGCCGTGGCCGTCTCTACTGCTTCTGGGGCTCGGAGGGCTGGCCTGCCGCGCCGGTGTCCGG
>JAKAML010000313.1 GCA_021812845.1 Pseudomonadota bacterium | reverse complement strand
GAGGCGGCGCATGGGCTCGTGCTCGAACATGACGTGATCGCCGTCGATGTACTCGGTGACCTCGGGCTCGAGGATGAAGAAGGCGCCGTTGATCCAGCCCTCGCCGGTCTGCGGCTTCTCGGAGAACTCCATCACCCGGTCGCCGTCGAACTCGATGTGGCCGTAGCGCGCCGGCGGGCGCACGGCGGTCATGGTCGCGAGCTTGCCGTGGGCGCGGTGGAAGGCGAGCACCCTGTCGAGGTCGACATCGGCCACGCCGTCGCCCCACGTCAGCATGAAGGTGCCGCCGCCCATCCACTCGGCGAGGCGCTTGATGCGGCCGCCGGTCATGGTGGCGAGGCCGGTCTCGACGAGATCGACGTTCCAGTCGGGCGCGCCGTCGACGTGGCGGGTGACGCTGCCGGTGCCGGTGTTGACCGACATGCTGCCGCCGAAGGCGCCGTAGTCGCGGAACCAGCGCTTGATGTACTCGCCCTTGTAGCCGAGGGCGACGGCGAAGTCGGAATAGCCGTGGCTCGCGTAGATCATCATGATGTGCCAGAGGATCGGCATCCCGCCGATCTCGACCATCGGCTTCGGGCGGATGTCGGTCTCCTCGGCGAGCCGCGAGCCGTAGCCGCCGGCGAGGATGCCGACCTTCATGCGGCCGCCCGGGTTCGCTCGCAGCCCCGATCCGCTGCCGCCCCGTTGCCGCCGCGCCGTGTCGATCCGCTCGATGGTCATGTGCCGTTGGCCCGTAGGCCCTCCCTGGAAGATGATCTGGCGAGGCGCAAGGCCCGCTCGGCGGCGCGGGGCGAGGCGTAGCGGACGAGGTCGAGCGCGATCCGGCCGACCTGGAGCGGGCGCAGCGCGTAGCGCGACACGACGGCCATGGCGGCGAGCGGATGGACCACGTCCGGATGGCGCCGGGCGATCTCGGCGAGGTGCCGCGCGAGGCCGACATGCTCCATCGACGCGCCGCGGCCCGCCGCCGTGCTCTGCCAGCGGCTCCTTGCGGCGTGGTCGACCATGCGGATCGAGCGCGTCGGGTGCTCGCGATTGTAGAAGGTGGCTTCGGGAACGAGGAGACAGCGGCCGAGCAGCGCCGCCTCGGCGATCAGCGCCCGGTCGGAGCCGTAGTAGGGCCGGTGCAGCGTCGATCTCGCGAGCACGCTGCGGCGGAACAGGCCGAAGATCGGGAAGCAGGTGCCGCTCTGCGCAATCGCGGCGTGGAAGCGGCGGGCCGGGCTCGGGTCGAGAATTGCGTCCATCGCGTCGGTGTCCCGACCCCCGATCTCGCGGCCGTCGGGATCGATGCAGACGGTGCGACCGAAGGCGAGCGCGGCGCCGGGGTCGGCGTCGAGCGCTCGGAGGCAGGCGGAGACGTAGTTGGGGCTCAGGAGGTCGTCGTGGGCGCACCACTTCAGGAACTCGCCGCGGCCGAGCTCGAAGCCGAGGTTGTAGTTCGGCGCCGCTCCGAGGTTCCGCGGATTGCGGACATAGCGGATGCGGCGATCGAGGCGTGCGAACGAGCGGCAGATGTCGGGGGTGGCGTCGTCGGAGGCGTTGTCGGTGATGACGAGCTCGAAGTCCTCGAAATCCTGGGCAAGGGCCGAGGTGATCGCCTCGCCGACGTACCAGGCGCCGTTGTAGACGGGGATCGCCAGGGTGACTCGCGGTGCCGTCGGCATGGTTTGCTCCTTCGTCCGCGCCGGCCTCTGTGGGCGATCCACGGGCCGCTCTCGGCGGACAGACGGAGTGTCCGTGAGTTTCCACGGCCGGCCAATGTCACCTTTCGCGTCATGCGGGAGGTGGTAGGCCGGCCGGTCCTACTCTTTATGGGCGACTGGCCGCCCGGGCCGCAGGCGCGCCAAGATGACGGCAGGTCGTGCCGGGCTCCCGAACCGGGCCATTGGGGCCGGTCGCCGGATGCGGCCCCTTCATCCGGGATGACAGTCGATGACGCGCATTGCGATCGCCACCGCGACCGACGCCGGCTACCTCCCGGCCGCGTGCTGCCAGTTGAAGTCGGCGTGGGAGCACGTCGCCGACCGTGCGGTCGCGCGTCTGTACCTCGTCGTCTGCGACGTCGGGGCCGAGGACGCGGCCGAGGCGCGGCGGTACTTCGCCCGGCACGGCGTCGAGGCGGAAGTGCTGGTCCGCGACGACGTGGCCGACCGCATCCGGCCGATCACGACGCGCTGGCCGCGCGCGGCCTACCTGCGGCTCTACTTCGACCAGATCTTCGGGCGCGAGTTCGACCGCCTCGTCTATTTCGACGCCGACACGCGGGTCAGGGCGCCGCTCGAGCCGCTGCTCTCGGCGCCGCTCTACGGCGCGCCGGTCGGGGCGGTCCACGACTTCATCTACTACCTCACCGGCAATATCCGCCGCCGGCGGCGCGAGCTGTTCCTGGCGCCGGATGCGCCCTACCTCCAGTCGGGGGTGATGGTGTTCGACTGGCCGGCGACGCTCGACGACGGCGGTCTCGGCCGCGCGCGGCGGTTTCTCGAGGAGCACCCCGCGAGCTGCCAGGAGGCACCGGACCAGGACGCGCTCAACGCCGCGTTCGAGGGCCGCTGGACGCCGCTCGACCCGCGCTGGAACCTGCACGAACTCTACCTGATGTTCGGCGGCGCCGAGACGCCGCACATCGAGCACTACACGTCGACCAAGCCGTGGTCGCGACGGCGGCCGGCGGAGTGGCGGGCGGCGGCGGCGTGGTACCGGCGCGAGCTCGCGGACACGCACTGGTCGGGCTTCGTGGCGGACCAGACCGCGCTCGACATCGGCCGTGCGCGCCTGTCGTTCCTCCGCTTCCGCTATGGGCCGCGGCTCCGCGACGCGCTGGCCGCCCATGCTCCGATCGTGCTCGACCTCGCCGGCATCGCCCGCGAGCGGTCCGAGGACAAGGAGCTGCCGTGGGCGCCGCGCTCACGACGCGACGTGGAGACCATGACCCACGCGCTGATCCTCGAGGCCGAGCGCCGCTGCCCGCGGCTGCTGCCGCCCGAAGCCGTCCTCGCCCGCGCCTGAAGGGGCTCCAAGCGGCCGGAGCGCGGACGGAGCGCGGGGCTTCGCTCAGGCCCGGGCCGCAAGGCGTGCCATGGCTGCGTCGCGGCCGCGGCGGATCTCGGCGTGGAGCGGGTGGCCGGTCGCGGCGAGGCCGGCGAACCAGCCGCCGAGCGCCGTCACGGCCATCAGGAGCTGCACGGCGAGCGGCTGATCGAGCCCGCCGCCGGCCGCGGCGACTATGGCGAGCGGGCCGGC
>JAKAML010000312.1 GCA_021812845.1 Pseudomonadota bacterium | reverse complement strand
CGTGCGCGAGACGCAATCGAGGACGGCGAGAGCTTCGGCGCGGCGATTCCGGCACACATCTCGCCCGAATTCGTGCGCGACGAGATCGCCCGCGGCCGCGCCATCATTCCCGCCAACATCAATCACACCGAGCTCGAGCCGATGATCATCGGCCGCAACTTCCTCGTCAAGGTGAACGCCAACATCGGCAACTCCGCCGTCACCTCGTCCGTCGAGGAGGAGGTCGAGAAGATGGTGTGGGCGATCCGCTGGGGCGCCGATACGGTCATGGACCTCTCGACGGGCCGCAACATCCACACCACGCGCGAGTGGATCCTCAGGAATTCGCCGGTCCCCATCGGCACGGTGCCGATCTACCAGGCGCTCGAGAAGTGCGGCGGTGATCCCGTCAAGCTCACCTGGGAGCTGTACCGGGACACGCTCATCGAGCAATGCGAGCAGGGCGTCGACTATTTCACCATCCACGCCGGCGTGCGCCTCGCCTACGTGCCGCTCACGGCGCAGCGCGTCACCGGCATCGTCTCGCGCGGTGGCTCGATCATGGCCAAGTGGTGCCTCGCGCATCACAAGGAGAGCTTCCTCTACGAGCGCTTCGACGAGATCTGCGATCTCATGCGCCGCTACGACGTCTCGTTCTCGCTGGGCGACGGCCTCCGCCCGGGCTCGATCGCGGACGCCAACGACCGCGCGCAGTTCGCCGAGCTCGAGACGCTCGGCGAATTGACCAGGATCGCCTGGGACAAGGGCTGCCAGGTGATGATCGAGGGCCCCGGCCACGTGCCGATGCACAAGATCAAGATCAACATGGACAAGCAGTTGCGCGAGTGCGGCGAGGCGCCGTTCTATACGCTCGGGCCGCTGACGACCGACATCGCGCCCGGATACGACCACATCACGTCCGGCATCGGGGCGGCGATGATCGGCTGGTTCGGCACCGCCATGCTGTGCTACGTGACGCCCAAGGAGCACCTCGGGCTGCCGAACCGCGACGACGTCAAGACCGGCGTCATCACCTACCGCCTCGCCGCCCACGCCGCCGATCTCGCCAAGGGCCACCCGGCCGCGCAGCTCCGCGACGACGCGCTGTCCAAGGCCCGTTTCGAGTTCCGCTGGGAGGACCAGTTCAACCTCTCCCTCGACCCCGACACCGCGCGCTCGATGCACGACGAGACGCTGCCGAAGGAGGCGCACAAGGTCGCCCACTTCTGCTCCATGTGCGGCCCGAAGTTCTGCTCGATGAAGATCACCCAGGACGTGCGCGACTACGCGGCGAAGACGAACGCGGGCCGGTCGGCGATGATCGAGGCGGAAGCGGGAACGGCCGCGTCAGGGCTTGCCCTGGAGCGGCAGGCAGGAACGGCCGCGTCAGGGCTTGCCCTGGAGCGGCAGGCAGGAACGGCCGCGTCAGGGCTTGCCCTGGAGCGGCAGGCAGGAATGGCCGCGATGAGCGAGAAGTTCGCCGAGATGGGCGGGAAGCTGTACGTCGATGCCGACCAGGCCGGTGCAGCGCCCGCCGCATCGGCATCCGCCCTCCCCGGCGAATCCGGCCGCTCGCGCGAGGCGATCAAGACGGCCAACGAGGCGTTGGGGTGAGACGAAACGGGGTCAGACCCCGACAGATGCCACGATGCCCACGGCAACAGGAAGGACACCGTCGCATGTCCGCCTCGGACCGCGTCAGGATCGTCAGGCCGGGCCAAACCTACGTCGGCCGGCAGGGCTTCACCTATCAGGCCGGCGTGTCGCGCGGCACGGTCGGCGAGACCGACGTCTGCCTCAACGTCCTGCCCATGCCGCCGGGGGCGCGGGCGAAGCCGCACTACCACGAGGGCATCGACACCATCGCCTATCTGCTCGAAGGCCGCTGCGCGGTCTACTACGGCGACCGGCTCCAGCACCGCCTAGACGTCGTCGCGGGCGAGCAGGTGTTCATGCCGCGCGACGTCCCGCACGCGCCTCTCAACGACAGCGGCACAGCGTGCACCTGGATCGTCGTCCACTCTTCGGGAGACGACCAGGACGACATCGTCCTGACGCCCGAGCTCGAGGTATTCCTGCCGAAAACGTGACGCCGCGCGCCGGCCGCGACGATCGCGCAGCACCCTGCGCCCACTGCACACACCCCGGCACCCGCCACCTCAACCCCGGGAAGCGCGCGTCATCGCGATCGCGCGTGATCCGTTCGCAGCCGTGCTTCATGGCGAGCGCCGCGAGCCAGGCGTCGGTGACGCGAACAAGAAAGTGACGGCGGGCCGCGGGCGCCCGCCGTCTCCTACGCGCGACTGGGAGATGCCACGGCCGGACAGGCCGGCCGATGCCGGGGTCAGTTGATGTTGAAGCGAAGGCCGGCGCGGAGCTGATGCTCGAGCGTGTCGCCGATCGTGACACGGCTCTGGCTCGTCAGCCCGGCCGCCGGGTCCGTCACCGCCATCCGCACACTCGTGCCGCCGACGTAGAGCAGCCGATAGTTGAAGTCGAGCGAGGTGATGTCGGAGAGATCGTAGGTGAGACCCGCAGTCAGCGCCGCAGCGAGCGAGAACGTGTTGGCCTTGCCGCTCGCCGTGTAGGCGTTCCTGAGGTTCGAGGTGGTGCAGCCCGTGGTCGGGTCGCAGGTCTCCTCGGACGTGCTGTGCGAGCGCGTGATCTCGTTGTAGGCGATGCCGATGCCGGCGCCGACGTAGGGCTGCACGCCCATGTGCCGGCCAAGCTCGTAGTAGGCGTTGACAAGCGAGAACACCGAGCGGGTGCTCGTCGTGTCGCGGACGTGGACGTCGACGCGGGTGTTCGGATCGGGCGTCCAGACGCCGCCGACGTCGCTGTGGGAGATGTAGCTCTCGGTGCCGTCGATGATGCCCTCGGACTTGGTGCGGGCCTCGACCGTCACGTCGGTCCGGAAGCGATCGCTCCAGTAGCGGCCGACGCCGCCGCCGAAGGTGCCGAAGGTCTGGAAGTCGTCGTTGAACCACGACGGGCGCGTGCCGAACTGCGTCGGTCCCGCGGCGCCCGGCGTGTCCTCGGTGCCGAACACGAGGCCGTTCTCGCTCAGGCCGTCGTCGCCCGACACGAACCCGATGCCGGCGTCGAGACGGAAATACCATTCGGGCTTGTAGGTCGGGATCGGCGGCGGCGCCGGCACCGGCACCGCCGCCGAGCCGCTCATCCGCCGCAGCGGCCCGTCGCCGCCGTTCCAGTCGCCCGCCAACGCCCCGGCGGCCGTCGCGCCGAGCACGGCGAGACCCAGCACCGCCGG
>JAKAML010000311.1:2000-3251 GCA_021812845.1 Pseudomonadota bacterium | reverse complement strand
GCGAGAGAGGCGCGCGCGGGGGCTCAGCGCGGGCGCGCGGCGGAAGGCGTCGACAGGTTGACCGGCGGCCGCACGGGCGCGCCGGCGGCGTCGGCGCGGCGATCGGGGGCCGTGCTCGAGTTCTGCGGACCCGCCGGCGCGGTGCCGGGCATGGGCGTGTACTCGGCCTGCTTGCACGAGCAGCCGGCGACGTATTCCTTCCGGTAGCGGAAGGCGCTCTTGAGCTTGGTGTAGGGCTCCTGCGACTTGGCGCCGACCGCCTGCTCCATCTGCGAGCCGGGGTTCTGGTGATAGTAGAGCTCGACCGGTGCCGCGCACTTCGACTGGCACACGTCGGCGTCGCGCTGGAAGTGGTTGGGCAGCGTCGAGAAGCTGATCGGGAAATAGTAGCCGTCGCACAGCCGCACGCAGACGGTGCGGTAGGTGGCGTAGGGAAGCGCGCCGAACTGGTTGCCGCTGCCGGAATAGCTGCCGCCCTCCTCGTCGAGCCAGAACGAGCCCTCGCGCTTCTTGGCTTCCTGGGCGTAGGTGCCGCCGCAGTTGTTGCGGGCGAGCTCGCGGATGATGTCGTCCTGGAACGAGCGGCCGGAGGCGGCGGTGATCTCCTGGCGCTGGGTCTCGAGCTCGGCGACGCGGCGCCGCGCGGTCTCGCCCTGGGCGGCGGTGTCGACGCACTGGCGCGTCCGACGCAGCGACTTCGAGAACAGGAAATACTCGTAGCAGTCCTGGCGCTCGAGCTGGCGGTCGGCCTGCTCGGCGGCACGTTGGGCGGCGCGGAGGTCGGTCTCGATCTTCGGCAGCAGCTCGCGCGACTGGCTGCCCTTCTGGCTTTCCTGCACCAGCCGCTGCTCGAGCTGCAGGCAGATGTTGGAGCGGCCGGCGGCATAGCTGCCGCCGTATCCGCCGGGTGCAGGCGCGGGTGCGGCGCCCGGGGCCGGCACCGCGTTCGGCCGGTAGACCGGCTCGCGCGGCACGGGCTTCTTCTCGGGCTCCGACCACGGCCAGCTGAAGCCCTGCGCCAGGGCGGGGGGCGCGAAGGCGGGATGAACGACGGCGAGGGCGGTCAGCAGCAGGAACGCCGGCAGCGCCGCCGCGGCGCCCCGCCGGCGGCCCGGTCCCCTCGTCGCTGGTTGCGTGCCGTCCGCCATGACCTCTGTTTCGCTCGCCGTCCGGCGCGGTGCCGGACGCGCAGGACGCGCTCTCCTACGATTCGGAGCCGTCACGATGCGCAACTATGTCGGGTCGGTGCTA
>JAKAML010000311.1:0-1990 GCA_021812845.1 Pseudomonadota bacterium | reverse complement strand
ATGGGCGGCGTCGTTGAGACGGTGCTCAGTCATGTCCTCGTGTCGGCCGAGATGCGGACGGACCCGCGATTCGTTACCATTTCCTAAGCAACTATGTCGGGTCGGTGCTAGGGGGTCAATGCGCGCAAATTGCGGCACCCGGCCCGGCCTCGACCGCCGCCGCGGCCGCAAAATACGATGGATTTCAACGGCGGCGCCGCTCCGGGGCGAGGCTTGACGGCATCCGGCCGAGCCCGCATAAGGTCGCCATGCACCGCACGCACTGCAAAGACGCCGTCAACACTCGTTGCGGCATTGTCATTCTTCGCTGATCGAGAGACTGGCGCGCGGTCCTTCTTTGCCTGATCGAGAGACAGACAGAAGTCCCCGCCAGCCGGCCACGGGTCCGCCTTGGGGGATCGCTTGTCACCTTCGCTCTACAACACGCTGACCCGCCGCAAGGAGCCGTTCAAGCCGCTCGACCCGGTGAACGTGCGCATGTACGTCTGCGGCCCGACGGTCTACGACTTCGCCCACATCGGCAACGCGCGGCCGGTGATCGTGTTCGACGTGCTCTTCAGACTGCTGCGCCACGTCTACGGCGCCGCGCACGTGACCTACGTCCGCAACATCACCGACGTCGACGACAAGATCAACGCGCGGGCCGCCGAGCGCCATCCCGATCTGGCGCCCGAGGCCGGCATCAGGACGCTCACCGATGTGACGGTGGCACAGTTCCACCGCGACATAAGGGCCCTCGGCGTGCTCGAGCCGACGGTCGAGCCGCGCGCCACCGAGCACATCCCCGAGATGGTCGCGCTCTGCGAGCGGCTGGTCGAGAGGGGCCACGCCTACGTCGCAGAGGGCCACGTCCTGTTCGACGTGTCGTCGATGGTCGACTACGGCAAGTTGTCGAACCGCTCGATCGAGGAGATGGAGGCCGGCGCGCGGGTCGAGGTCGCCCCCTACAAGAAGGGTCCGATGGACTTCGTCCTGTGGAAACCCTCGAAAGCGGGCGAGCCGGGCTGGCCGTCACCGTGCGGCATCGCCGCGCCCGGGCGCCCCGGCTGGCACATCGAGTGCTCGGCCATGTCGGAGAAGCATCTCGGACAGGTGTTCGACATCCACGGCGGCGGCATCGACCTCGCGTTCCCCCACCACGAGAACGAGATCGCCCAGAGCCGCTGCGCCCACGGCACGCCGATGATGGCGCAGGTGTGGATGCACAACGGCTTCCTGCAGGTCGAGGGCGAGAAGATGTCGAAGAGTCTCGGCAACTTCATCACCATCAACGAGCTCGTGGCGACGCGGAGGTTCGGCGGCTCGCAGTGGCATGGCCGCGTCGTCCGCCTCGCCATGCTCGGCACCCACTATCGGCAGCCGATCGACTGGACGGTCGACAAGCTCGCCCAGGCGCGCAACATGCTGCGAGACGTCGCGCGGCTGTTGCACGGCTCGGCCATCGGTCCGGCCGAACCCAACCCGGAGGTCGTCGCCGCGCTGTCGGACGATCTCAATACGCCGAAGGCGATCTCGATCCTGCACGGCATCATGAAATCGGCGGCCCGCAACCCTGCGGCCCGCGACGAGTTCGTGGCGACGCTGGCGCTGCTCGGTGTCTACGGCGGGGAGAGCGTCGAGGCGCTCGATCCCGGCCTCGCCGACCGCAGCATCGATCGCGCGGAAGTCGAGCGGCTGATCACCGCCCGCCTCGCCGCCAGGAAGGCCAAGGACTTCAAGGAAAGCGACCGCATCCGCGACCGGCTCTCCGCCATGGGCATCCAGTTGAAGGACGCCAAGGACCCGAAGACCGGCGACATCGTGACGACGTGGGAGGTGAAGGGATGAACGCTTCGGCCTCGTCATCCCGGTTTGGCGTCTCTGCGTCCCTCCCTCTCGCGGGGAGAGGTCGGGTGCGGGGGGCGGCGCTGTGCCCCGTCGTCTTCGTCCCTACGCTGCTCGACCTTCAGCTCTCCAGCCCACCCCTCGCCACCCCACCCCTCGCCACCCC
>JAKAML010000310.1 GCA_021812845.1 Pseudomonadota bacterium | reverse complement strand
CCGAGGTCTGTCAGTACATCGACGGCGACAACGTCATGTTCGAGCACGAGCCGATGCGCCGTCTCGCCGCCGACGGCCAGCTCATGGCCTACAAGCACGAACAGTTCTGGCAGTGCATGGACACGCTGCGCGAGAAGCAGATCCTGCAGACGATGTGGGAGAGCGGCAAGGCGCCGTGGAAGACCTGGGCTTGAACAAAGCCATGTCAATTGGGGCCCGAAGGGCCACGAGGGAGACCGCACTATGAAAGTTCTCGTTACCGGACACCGCGGCTATATCGGCGCGGTTCTCGTCCCGATGCTGCTCGCACGCGATCACGAGGTGGTCGGCCTCGACAGTGATCTGTTCCGCGACTGCACCTTCACCGGGTCACTCGACGATGTTCCCGAGATCGCCAGGGATAGCCGGGACGTCACCCTGGCGGATCTCACCTCCGACCGCCTCGGCGGCTTCGACGCGGTGATCCACCTTGCGGGACTTTCGAACGATCCGCTCGGCGACTACCGGCCATCGCTGACCGACGAGATCAACTGCCGCGCCTCCGTCGATCTCGCCAAGCTGGCGAAGAAGGCGGGCATCCGGCGCTTCCTGTTCGCGTCCTCGTGCAGCAACTATGGCTCGGCCGGCGACGAGTTCCTGGGTGAGAACTCGCCGTTCAACCCGGTCACGCCCTACGGCATCTCCAAGGTTCACGTCGAGCAGGCGGTCGCGCCGCTGGCCGACGACACCTTCAGCCCGACCTTCCTGCGCGCCTCGACCGCGTATGGCCTGTCGCCGCGCATCCGCTTCGACCTCGTCGTCAACAATCTGACCGCCTGGGCGTTCACGACCGGCGAGGTCCATCTGAAGAGCGACGGCTCGCCGTGGCGGCCGATCGTTCACGTCGAGGACATCGCCCGCGCCTACATCGCCGTGCTCGAGGCCGACCGCACGCTCGTCCACAACGAGGCCTTCAACGTCGGACTCACGACCGAGAACTACCAGATCCGCGAGATCGCCACGATCGTCCGCGACGTGGTCCCCGGCAGCAAGGTCGGCTTCGCCGAAGGCGCCGCGCCCGACAAGCGCAACTACCGCGTCGACTGCAACCACATCGCGAGAAAGCTCCATCACTTCAAGCCGCAATGGACCTGCCGGCGCGGCGTCGAGCAGCTCTACGAGGCCTATTGCGCCGCCGGGCTGTCGCTTTCCGACTTCGAGGGCGAGCGCTACATGCGCATCGCCCACGTCAAGAAGCTGGTCCGCGAGGGCGTGATCGACGCCGACCTGCGCCGCCCCCCGGCGCGCGCCGCCGCCTGACCGCCGGCACGAACCGAGAGCGAGGACCGCACCATGACCGTTGCCCTGGCGTTCAGCCGACCCGCGTCCGAAACCATCACCGAATGCCGCTCCTGCGGCAGCGACCGTCTCGACGTGTTCCTCGATCTCGGCGACATGCCCCTCGCCGACCGCCTGGTGAGGACCGCCGAGCTTTCGGCGCCCGAGCCGCGCTTTCCCTTGAGCGTCGCATTCTGCGAAGACTGCACGCTCGTCCAGATCACCGAGACCGTCGACCCGGAGATCCTGTTCGCGCAGGACTATCCCTACTACTCCTCGTTCTCGCCGGCGCTCCTCGCCCATTCCCGCGCCAACGCGCTCGACCTCGTCGAGCGCCGCCGCCTCGGCCCGGCGAGCCTCGTCGTCGAGCTCGCCTCCAACGACGGCTACCTGCTCAAGAACTACGTCGAGCGCGACATCGGCGTGCTCGGCATCGATCCGGCCACGGGCCCCGCCGAGACCGCGCGCCGCGCCGGCGTGCCGACGCTCAACCTGTTCTTCACCCGCGAGATCGCCCGCCGCCTCGCCGCCGAGGGCCGCCGCGCCGACGTCGTGCACGCCAACAACGTGCTCGCCCACGTCGCCGACACCAACGGCTTCGTGGCCGGGTTGCGCATGATCCTTAAGGACGACGGCGTCGCGGTGATCGAGGCACCCTACGTGCTGCCGCTCGTCGAGCACGTCGAGTTCGACACCATCTACCACGAGCACCTCTGCTACTTCTCGGTCACCGCCCTCGACCGCCTGTTCCGCCGCCACGGCCTCTATCTCAACGAGCTGAAGCATCTCGCGATCCACGGCGGCTCGCTGCGGCTCTACGTCGAGCCGGTCGAGCGTGTCGGCACGAGCGTCTCCGGGCAGCTCGCCAGGGAGCGCGCGCTCGGCAT
Organism: Pseudomonadota bacterium; assembly: GCA_021812845.1. GTDB lineage: Bacteria > Pseudomonadota > Alphaproteobacteria > Rhizobiales > Hyphomicrobiaceae > JAKAML01. Next base: position 1,053 of record JAKAML010000310.1, on the reverse strand, counting down.
GGACGGGATCGCATTCTATCGCGACCTGTCGAGCCGCGTCGGCACGCTCAAGCGCGATCTCGCCGCACTGCTCTACCGGCTCAAGGCCGAGGGCAAATCGATCGCCGCCTACGGCGCCGCCGCCAAGGGCGCCACGCTCGTCAATCACGTCGGCATCGGCCGCGACCTCGTCGATTTCGTCGTCGACCGCAACATCCACAAGCAGGGCCGCCACATGCCGGGGCAGGCTATCCCGATCCTCGCGCCCGAGGCCCTCGTCGAGCGCCGGCCCGACTACGTCCTCCTGCTCGCATGGAACTTCGCCGACGAGATCATGGCCCAGCAGCAGGCTTATCGCGACCTGGGCGGCCGCTTCATCATCCCGGTTCCGGAGCCCCGCATCGTCTGACGACCCCGACCTCCGAACCCCACAGGACGACCGAGATGCCGCGACCCTCCGCCACCCTGGCCCGCACGCCCGCCGACGAACGGACCTCTCCCCATGCGTCCGACGCTTCGGCCTGTCCGTCCTGCGGCGGCGGCCGGCTCTCGGTCGTCCATGAGATCGCCCGCGTGCCCGCCAACAGCTGCATCCTGCTCGACAGCGAGGCGGAGGCGCTTGCCTGTCCCGCGGGCAGCATCTCGCTCGCGCTCTGCGCCGACTGCGGCTTCATCCACAACACCCGCTTCGACCCGGCCCGGACCGAGTACTCGGGCCGCTACGAGGAGACGCAGGGCTTTTCCGGGACGTTCAACCGCTTCCACCGCGACCTGGCACACCGGCTGATCGCGCGGCATGGCCTCCACGGCAAGCGCGTCCTCGAGATCGGCTGCGGCAAGGGCGAGTTCCTGATGCTGCTGGCCGAGCTCGGCGGCAACTTCGGCCTCGGCATCGACCCCGGCGTGAAGCCCGAGCGTCTTGAAGGGCCGGCCCGCGAGCGCCTCGCGTTCATCGCCGACTTCTACTCCGAGGACTACGCCCACGAGGACGTCGACTTCGTCGTCTGCAAGATGACGCTGGAGCACATCCCCGACGTCGATGCGTTCGTCGCGACCCTGCGCCGCGGCCTCGGC
>JAKAML010000309.1 GCA_021812845.1 Pseudomonadota bacterium | reverse complement strand
CTCGGCGTCGGCGGCGAGCCCGCCGGCGGCGGCGATCCAGCCGGCATGCCGGCCCATGACCTCGATCACCATCACCTTGGTCGAGGTCTTCGACATCGAGCGCACGTCGTAGGAGGCTTCCCGCGTCGAGATGGCGATGTACTTGGCGACCGAGCCGAAGCCGGGGCAGGTGTCGGTGATGGGGAGGTCGTTGTCGATCGTCTTCGGAACGTGGATGGCCTGGACCGGATAGCCGAGCTTCTCCGAGAGCTGGCTGACCTTGTAGCAGGTATCGGCGCTGTCGCCGCCGCCGTTGTAGAAGAAGTAGCCGATGTCGTGCGCCTTGAAGACCTCGATCAGACGCTCGTACTCGCGCTTCGACTTCTCGAGATCCTTGAGCTTGAAGCGGCACGAGCCGAACGCGCCCGACGGCGTGTGGCGGAGCGCCGCGATCGCCGCGTCGCTCTCGGCCGAGGTGTCGATCAGCTCCTCGGTCAGCGCGCCGATGATGCCGTTGCGGCCGGCGTAGACCTTGCCGATCTTGCCGCCGTGACGGCGCGCCGCCTCGATGACGCCGCAGGCCGATGCGTTGATCACCGCGGTGACACCACCCGACTGCGCATAGAAAGCATTCTTGGCCATTGCGAGCGTCCTCCCTGAGCCTGCTGGGCTTCAGAGCACTCGGTCGCCAACGAAAGCGAGGTGCCGCGCGCCGTCCGGACGTGCTCGGGCCGATGCCCAGCCGCCTCCACCCATTGGGCGGATTCGATAGCATCGGCGGCGGGGATCTGGAAGTCCGTGCGCCGCGGCTCTTCGGCGCGGTGGCTAGGAGCGGCGCGCGACCGGCCCGTTCGCCGATACGGCCGCGCGCGACGAGGTCGTGATGCGGCGCACCGTTCCCGTGCTCGCCCGCATCACCAGCGTCTCGGTCTCCGCGGAGTCGCCGCGGAAGTGCACGCCGTCGAGCAGCGAACCGTCGGTGACGCCGGTGGCCGCGAAGATCACGTCGGCTGAGGCCATGTCCTCGATGCGGTACTTGCGGCGGGTGTCGTCGATGCCCATGGCCGCGGCGCGGCGGCGATCGGCGTCGTTCGACACCACGAGCCGACCCTGGATCTGCCCGCCGATGCAGCGCAGCGCAGCGGCCGCCAGAACCCCCTCCGGCGCGCCGCCCGAGCCCATGTAGATGTCGATGCCGGTCTCTCCCGGATCGGTCGTCCAGATCACGCCCGCGATGTCGCCGTCGGGAATGAGCTGCACCGCCGCCCCCGCGTCGCGCACCGCCCTGATGAGGTCCGCGTGCCGCGGCCGGTCGAGAATGCAGGCCGTGATCTCCGACACCGGCACGCCCTTGGCCTTGGCCAGTGCCGACAGGTTCTCGCCTGCCGGCGCGTCGAGGTCGACGACGCCGTCGGGATAGCCCGGGCCGATCGCGATCTTGTTCATGTAGAGCGCCGGGACGCGCAGCAGACCGCCGCGCTCGGCGACGGCGAGAACGGCGAGCGCGTTCGGCATCGCCTTGGCGCAGATCGTCGACCCTTCCAGCGGATCGGCCGCGATGTCGACCTCCGGCCCTTCGCCCGATCCGACCTCTTCGCCGACATAGAGGATCGGCGCCTCGTCCCTCTCGCCTTCGCCGATGACGACGGTGCCGCGGATCGAGAGCTTGCCGAGCTCGCGCCGCATGGCCTCGACGGCCGCCTTGTCCGCGGCCTGCTCGTTGCCGCGGCCGCGCAGCCTTGCCGCGGCTACCGCCGCCGCCTCCGTCACCCGCGCCACCTCGAGCACCAGAACGCGGTCGAGACCGCCTTTGCCGTTCGCCTCGGTCATCCTTGGCCCCTCGAGGTCCATGCCCGTCTCGACCGTCCCCGCCTCACAGGCGTTCGATGCGGATCATCTGCGGCCGCTCGGCCACCTTGCCGTCCTTCTCGATCGCCGCCAGCGCCTGCCGGATCGCATCCTCCGTCGTCTCGTGCGTCACCAGGATGACGGTCGCGGCCGAGCCCGGCGTACCGCGGGCGTCGATCCCCGGCAGCGCCGCGCGCGGCCGGCGCTGCACGATGCTCTCGAGGCTGACCTCGCGGTCGCCCATGCGCCCGGCGATCGCCGCCATCGCACCCGGCTTGTCGTACACCGACAGCCTCACGTAATAGGCGCCCTGGTGGCCGTCGATCTTCGCGCGCTTGTGCGGCGCGAGCTTCGCGGTCGGGGTGACGAACGGCGGCAGCACGAGGCCGCGCGCCACGTCGACGATGTCGCTCGCCACCGCCGAGGCAGTCGGACGGGCGCCGGCGCCCGGACCGATCAGGAGCAGGTTGCCGGAGAAGTCGCCGTCGACCGCGACGCAGTTGGTCACGCCCGACACCTCCGCTATGGCCGAGTGCTTCGGCACCATCGCCGGACCGACCCGCGCCTCGATGCCGCTCCCCGTCCGCAGGGCGACGCCGAGCAGCTTGATCCGGTAGCCCAGCGCGTCCGCCGCCTCGATGTCGGCCGAGGTGATGCTCTCGATGCCCTCGACGTGGATCTCGTCGAAGGCAACCTCGGTGCCGAACGCGAGGCTCGTCAGGATGGTCAGCTTGTGGGCGGTGTCGAAGCCGCCGATGTCGAAGGTCGGATCGGCCTCCGCGTAGCCCTTGGCCTGCGCCTCCGCGAGCACGTCGGCGAAGGCGCTGCCCTCGTCCTGCATCTTCGACAGGATATAGTTGCAGGTGCCATTGAGGATGCCGTAGACGCGGCGCACCTCGTTCGCCGCCAGCGCCTCGCGCAGCGCCTTGATGACCGGGATGCCGCCGGCCACCGCCGCCTCGAAGTTGAGCGCCACGCCCTGTTTCTCCGCCAGCCGCGCCAGCCGCACCCCGTGCTTGGCGAGCAGCGCCTTGTTGGCGGTGACGACGTGCTTCCTGGCCGCGAGCGCAGCCTCGACCGCCCGTCGCGGCGCGCCCTCGTCGCCGCCGATCAGCTCGACCAGCACGTCGATCGAAGGATCGGCGGCCAGCGCCGCCGGATCGTCGAACCAGCGGATGCCGTCGAGGGCGATGCCGCGATCCTTGCCCCTGGTGCGCGCCGACACGCCGGCGACGCGGATCTCGCGGCCGGTGACCTCGCCGATGCGCCTTCCGTGCTCGGCCAGCAGTTGCATGAGGCCGGCGCCGACAGTGCCGAGACCGGCGATGCCGAGGGACAGGGGCTCTTTCATGGGGTGGGCGCGTGTCCTGATCGCGGGGTTCGCTTCGAAGATCCGCGAGCTCCGCCGCGAACGACGCGACGAGGAGCACACGGACGAGG
>JAKAML010000308.1 GCA_021812845.1 Pseudomonadota bacterium | reverse complement strand
AGCAAGGTCGTGACGAGAATGGCACTGGCGATGAAGCGCGGCTCGCGACCGAACTCGGCGCAGTACACGGCGAGCAGCACACCGACCGGCGCCGCCGCCGCGACCACGAAGAGGTCGGTCAGCTCGTCGGACAGGCCGACCGCGATCGCGAGCCCCCAGGTGAGCGCGGGCGCGACGACGAGCTTCAGCACCGAGACCAGCGTCAGCGGACCGAGCCTGAGATCGCCCCACGAGCTGTCGGCGAGCTGGCAGCCGAGCGTGAACAGCGCCAAGGGCGTGAAGATCGAGCCCATCATCTGCACGGGCAGGCCGACCACGGGCGGCAGCGTGATCTCGAAGCCGCGCAAGAGGAGGCCCGCCGCCACCGCCGGGATGACCGGCGTCTCGAACGCCTGCCGGAACCGCGCGAACGGCCCGGCGCCGGCCTCGACCGGCGCCAGCAGCCACACGCCCACGGTCACGACGACGATCGAGATCAGGCTCGTCATCACCGACTGGTGCAGGATCATTCCCGGAGGGAACGCGAGCTGCACGACCGGGATGCCGAAGAAGCCGATGTTGGCGTACATGGTCGCGAGCGCCATCACCGGCCGGACGCCCGGCTCCATGCGGAACAGTATCGCCGCGAGCCAGCCGACCACGACGAGCGCGAAGAACTGGAGGAAAGAGAAGCCGATCGTCGGCAGCAGCGTCGAGATCGGCTGCGTCGCCGACGACAGGTAGTGCAGGAGGAAGCACGGCAGCACGACGAACACCTGCAGCCGGTTGAGACCCGATACGTCGAGCCTGAGCCTCGGTTGCAGCGCCATGCCCATGGCGACCAGCGCCACGATGGGCAGCGTGACCTTGAGCAGAATGTCGAGGAACAGCGTCACGCGCGCATCCGGGAAGAGCGCCGACCGGCGGTCTGGGCAGGGCCGGAGGCACTCCCGGCGGAACGATCCCTTACGCCCGTTGCGGCGCGGTCCGCAAGCCCGTCCGCTTCCGCCTCGGCACAGCAGGGCCTGCCGGCCTCGCCCGGCCGGGCCGCTCGGCGGCCACCGGCGACGGGGTCGCGGGCCGCTCGCGGTCGAGCCGCCGGATCAGATCGTGGAAGCGGGCTGCTGCGGCGGCGACGTCGCCGTCGTGGCGCACCTCGAGGTCGCCCGGCACACGTCGCCGGAAGGCGCGCGCGGCGTCGGCTCCCGCCATGATCTCGACGACCCGCACGTCGGACCACACCGACCGCAGCGCGGCCAACGCCGCCCGGTCGACGACGACGAACGCCGTGGCCCCCGCCGCGAGCGCGTCGGCGACCTCGCGCCCGAGACCGTAGCTCTGCCCGTCGGCATCCCACCGGCACCAGAAGCGCCCCTGATCCGCCATGTCGCGGAACACGCGCCGGCTGACGGTCACGTCCGCCCCGACGCCCGCCGCCGCGCGCGTCGTGAAGCGCCTCGGGAACACCAGGCAGGAGTCGCCGCCGAAGCGCCGCTGCGCAATCGAGACCAGCATGTCCTTGCCGCGCCCCTCGGCTCCGACCACGGCCACGAGAACCCCCGGTCCCGCGCCGGCCCGCGGGTCGCCCGGTGCGCCACGCACGGCGCAGTCGGCCGCTTCCGGTCGCCGCCTCGCCACCATGGTGCGCCTCCGTTCCGTTTTCGTCGTACCGCATCCGTGACGAGCGGCGCGAACCGACTCGCCCCCCGAGGCTAGGCCGCGTTCGCGGCGACGCGGTGACATGAGGGACACAGACGCGCGATTCTCGCCGGCGCGGTCCGGTCGCGGCGCGACGCCATCCACGGTCCGGGATGCGACTACCGCGCGCCCGCCATCTGGCCCTTCAGGATCACGCCGAATCCGTCCGCGCGCAGCGCCGCGATCGTCGCCTCGAGATGGGCCCGGTCGCGGGTCTCGATCACGAGGTGCAGCTCGGTGCCCTTGGCCGGCAGGTCGGTGAACACGCGCTGATGGTAGACCTCGACGATGTTGGCGCCCTGGTCGCCGATGACCTTGGAGACCTTGGCGAGCTGGCCCGGCCGGTCGGGGATGTCGATCGCGAGCCGCGACAGCCGGCCGTCGCGGGCGAGCTCGCGCGTCAGCACGCTGGCCAGGAGCCGCGTGTCGATGTTGCCGCCGCACAGCACGAGGCCGACCTTGCGGCCGCGGTAGCGCGCCGGGTCCGACAGCATGGCCGCGAGCCCGGCCGCCCCGGCGCCCTCGACCACCGTCTTCTCGATGGTGATCAGGAGGCTCACCGCGCGCTCGAGCGACGCCTCGTCGACCAGTACGATGTCGTCGACGAGCCGGCGCACGATGGCTTCCGTCAGGGTACCCGGCGACTTGACCGCGATGCCCTCGGCCAGCGTATCGCCGCGCACCGGCAGGTTGGCGTGCTTGATGAGGTTGTACATCGACGGGTAGAGCCCCGCCTGAACGCCGATGATGCGGATGTCGGGCTCGAGGCCCTTGGCGGCGGTGGCGACCCCCGAGATCAGGCCGCCGCCGCCGATCGGCAGCACGAGCATGTCGAGGTCGGGCACCGCGGCCAGCATCTCGAGCCCGATGGTGCCCTGGCCGGCGATGACCAGCGGATCGTCGAAGGGATGGATGAAGGTCAGACCGCGCTCGGCGCCGTGAGCGTGCGCGAACGCCGCCGCCTCCTCGAGCGTCGCCCCGTGCAGGATGACGGCGGCGCCCAGCGCGCGCGTGTTCTCGACCTTCACGGTCGGCGTGCCCTCGGGCATGACGATGGTCGCCGGGATGCCGAGCCGGCCGGCGTGGTAGGCGACGCCCTGCGCGTGATTGCCGGCCGACATGGCGATGACGCCGGCCGCGCGCCGGCGGGCGTCGAGCGCGGCGAGCCGGTTCAACGCGCCGCGCTCCTTGTAGGAGCCGGTGAACTGCAGGTTCTCGAATTTGAGCCAGACCTCGGCGCCGACCAGCCGCGACAGCGTCGCGCTGCGATCGAAGTCGGTCTCGATCACCGCGCCCGCCACGACGCCGGCCGCCTTCCGCACCGCCGCGAGATCGACCGCCGGAGCGGCCGCCGCGGACGCGGGCGTCCGGTCCTTTTTCGGCTTCGACATGGCGGTCCTGCGAAATCGCTGTTCAGGGGCCGGAACGCTATGGCATCCTCCGGACGCTGTCGAGGCTCGCGGCGGGCCGCCGCGGACCTCGGCAGGTGTCACACATCCGGGAGGTTCGCATGTCGAAGCGCACGCTGCTCTTCCTCGCCGCCGCCGTCACGACCGGGCTCGCGGTCGTCACCGTGCAGACCGCCGACGCCGCCGTCTGCCGGCAGCGCCTCAGCGGC
>JAKAML010000307.1 GCA_021812845.1 Pseudomonadota bacterium | reverse complement strand
CCACCTCGCCGGCGGACGGCCCGAGACCGTCGCTGCGCTCGTCGGCGGCGGCTACGGCGTCGCGCACGCAGCGAGCGCCCACGGCGCCACGCTCGCCCGAGCACTCGCCCGCTTCGAGGCCGCCCGCGCCACCTCGGCCGCCCTCGACGTCGCCTGGGAGCACGTCTTCTTCGGCCCGAACGATTTCCCGGAAACCTACCGCGCCGCGACCGAGACCGCGCGGCTCCGCCACCGCCACGCCTTCAACGCCACGCGCCGCCACTTCCTGCGCCTCGTCGACGGAGCGGTGCCGCCCGTCCGCCGCGAGATCGCCGACCCGGAGACGGTCGCCGCCCACTACGCCCGGGCCCTCGCCGATCCCGCGCCGCTGTTCGCGCCGCCCGCGGCGTGGCCCGCGGTCGAGGTCTCGCGAGAGATCCCGGGCCGCGCCGGCAGCGACTGCTGGATCCGCTTCCCGAGCCCGAGCGGCCGCCTCGGCGACACCGTCACCGCGCGGGTCTATGCGCCGATCGGCGTTGCCGACCCCCCGACGCTGATCTACGGCCACGGCGTCTGCGTCGAGTTCGACCACTGGCAGGGGCTCGTCGACGAGGTGGACGAACTGGTCCGCGCCGGCGTCCGCGTGGTCCGGCCCGAGGCCCCCTGGCACGGCCGCCGCGCCCCGCCCGGCTACTTCGGCGGCGAGCGGCTGATCTCGACCTTCCCGCTCGGCCTCATGGACGCCCTGACGGGCGCGGTCAGGGAATGGTCGGTCCTGGCGCACTGGGCCAAGGCCACCTCGCGCGGGCCGCTCGGCTTCGGCGGCACGAGCCTCGGCGCGCTGACGGCGCAGCTCGCCGCCGACCGGGCCCGCGACTGGCCCGAAGAGCTGCGGCCCGAGGCGCTGCTGCTCATCACCCACTGCGGCCGCGTCGCCGACGCGGTGGTCGGTGGCGCGCTGACAGGGATCTGGGGCGGGCCAGAGCTCGCCGACGCCGCGGGCTGGTCCGAGCCCGAGATCCGACGCCATCTCGCACTGCTCGACCCGGCGCGGCCGCTCCTCGTGCGGCCGGATCGGATCGTCAGCGTGCTCGGCCGCCGGGACATCGTGACGCCCTATGCCGGCGGGCTCGAGCTCGTCGAGCGCTGGTGCGTGCCGGCCGAGAACACCTTCCTTTTCGACCGCGGCCACTTCTCGGTGCCGCTGACGCTGCTCGGCGACCATACGCCCGTGCGCCGCTTCGCCACTCTGCTGGCCGGATCGCGCGGCTCCGCGGCCTGACCGCCCCCGAGCGACCTTCGACCCGAGCCGTCTCTTCGATACCCCATGGCCGGATCAGGTCTGGCCATGGAGGGGTTCTCTTGCAGGTCGAGGGTTCGGCTCGCCGGTTCGACCTCGTCGGCATGACCTCGTCGGTACGACCGCGCGCCGCCGTCAGCCGTCGCCCGCCTTGCGCAGTATGGGTGCCGTGCCTTCCGGCGGATAGGGGTGGCCGTCGAGGCGGAACTGGAACAGGAAGTAGGGCGGCAGGCAGGCGCCCTTCTTGCTGCTCGACGTCGTCGTGGTGGCGAGGCAGACGTAGTCGTCGCGGCACGGCGTCAGCACGTCGCACGCCTTCAGCGTCGCTTTGTCGGATGCGAAGCTCTTCGACAGGCACGGCACGAAGCTCGACGTGCCCTGCGCGGTCAGGCTCACCGCGCATCGGGTGAAGTGCCGTCCCGCCTCGTTGCCACAGACCGCGGTGCCGGCCGGCACGTCGTCGCAGCCCTTGCGCTTGAACATGCCGCCGAAGAAGCCGCCGCCCTGGTATGCCGCGCCCTTGAAGTCCGGCCCGCCCTGCGCGCCGGGCGTCGGCAGGCAGCGGCCGGGCGGCGCCCGCCGGCCGTTGAGGATGTCCTCGGTCGAGCAGTAGGCGTCGATCAGCGCGGGCGCCGTGTCGGCGACGGTCTTGTCGGACTCGGTGTCCTTCTGCACCAGCCGGCCGAACAGGAACGGATCGCCGATCTTGAGCCCGGCCGCCGCCATGTTGGCCATCAGCACTCGCGGATCGCGGCGGTCGACGCCCTGGTGCCTGACCTCGTTGACGCAGATCCCGAACCCCGGCTCGTGCACGCTCTCGTGCAGCGCCTTGCAGACGAGCTTGCCCTTGCCGCGACAGTTCCAGTCGTCGAAGCTCGGGTCCTTCGCGACCCCGCGCGGCGGCTCGACCGTGCAGTTCGAGCCCCAGTCGCTGCGCAGCCCGTCGAAGCGCGCCGGGTAGACGACCTTCCCGCCGCGTCCGGTGCGCCGCGGCCGCATCGAGAAGCCGCGTCCGAAATCGACTTGCGCCAGCGCCTTGCCGGCGGCGATCTCCTCGACGACGGCGCGCCGCCGCGGCAGGTCGCCGTAGAAGTGGGGCGAGCCGGCGATGAAGATCGCGTTCTGCGGCAGGGTCTTCAAGGTCGAGCCCCAGTCGGCGCCGAGGAAGTGGAAGCCGCCGATGGCGCGCGACTGATGGCAGCCGGTGCACGTGATGTCGGTCAGCCGCTGCTCGAGGCCGAGCGGCGACACGACGCTGCGCAGCTTCTGCTCGGGATCGAGCGCGCGCGCTGCCGGGCCGTGCTCGGTCAGGAACCACTCCGCCTCCTTGCGCGAGATCAGCCCGAGGAACGGCCGGTTGGTCGCCCGCGCGGTGCCGCCCGGCGCCGAGGTGACGGCGCGGGTCGCGAGATACTGCTCCGGGATCTCGATCGTGCCTTCGACGAGCTCGTGGAGCCGCTTCGGCGTGAACAGCCAGCTCTTGAAGGCCGAGAGCGCGGCCGGATCCCTGAGCAGCCGCGGCCGGTCGATCTGGTTCTCGAGGCGGGCGATCGAGAACCGTCGCTTTGCCGCGTCCCACTTGAAGATGTGGAGCAGGTACTCGGCGTTGCCGCCGAAGCTCGCGATCACCGTCGCCGGCACCCGCGTCACCTGGATGTTGGTCTCGATGCGGTCGACGAGGCCGGGTTCGACATGGGCCAGCGCGCCGCCGTCGGCGAGAAGCTGCCGCGCCAGTTCGGCGCCGCGCCGGGTGCTGTCGCCGGCCGCGAGCCAGCGCCGCGCCAGCTCCTGGCAGGTGAGCGGGCCGGCCGTGCCCGCCGTCCTCGGCTCTCGCGCCCGCATCACCACGTTGATCGTCATCGGCAGGCGCGATTCCGTGGTGATCCTGGTCGACTTCAGCCGCAGATCCTCGACGTTCCTCCCGTCGACGACCTTGATGTACGGCTCGACGTCGTAGGCCGTGGTCTTGTAGGCGAGGCGGTAGATGAAGCGCACCTCGCCGCAGCTTTCGGGCGAGCGGAACGCGCGGTCGAGCCG
>JAKAML010000306.1 GCA_021812845.1 Pseudomonadota bacterium | reverse complement strand
CGGCGGATGTGGCGACCCCCTGCTCGGAGGGCTCGGGCCCGGCGGGATCCGTCGTCTCAACGGGTCCGGTCTCAGCGAGTCCGGCCTGGGCGGAACCGGCCTGGGCGGAACTGGCCTCGGAGCGACCGCCGGCGGACGCCGCCGCCGGCGCCGGGCCGCCGCGACGGACGATCTCGACCGAGGCTTCCTCGACGGTGGTGCGATAGGCGGCATAGCGCACGCCGTCGAAGTCCTCGTCCGTGCCGGCCCGCCGCAGGCGCGCGTTGAGGGTGCCCGGCCCGGCGGCCGGGATGAACGGGCGCGGCGGGTATGACGGCCGCCCGTCGTCTGTGACCGTCGGGTCCGCCGCGGCGGCAGGGAACAGCACGGGCGGCACGATAAGGACGTCGGCCTCGGCGACCGAGAACTCGAGGGTGTCGTAGAGGTCACCGAGGTCGGCCTCGGTGGCCGCGCCGGCCTCGACCGGCACCTGGACCGGGACGGGCGCCGGCGGGCCCGCCTCGGGCATCCGCGACGGCGGCAGCACGACGATGGCCAGCGGCGTCCGGGGGACGGGCGCGGCCGGTGGCGGGGCAGCCGGCGCCGGGAGCGGATCGGAAGGGGCTTCAGCCGAGGCGGCAACGGGACGGTTGTTCGCGGCGAGGCCCGTGAGCATGGCGGCGAGACCGGGTTCGGCGCGGCACAGGGCCGGGTCGGGAGCCGGCACGACGGCGAGTCCGGCCAGCTCGGCACGCGCACGGAGATGCCGCGTCGACCCGCCGCCGGCCAGGATCGCGGCCTGCTCGATCCAATGGCCGAGATGCGGCGCGCCGGAGCCCGTCGCGGCGCGGATGCGGCCGGCATCGGCGGCAGTGAGGCGGGCCAGAGCCGAGAATCCGTCGATGCCCAGCTCGGCGAGCACGGCAACGGCGGCAGCATCGAGGCCGTCGATGTCGGTCAGGTCGTCGGCCGGCGGCGAGTCCGTCGACTCCGAAACCGGGACCGTGTCCCGGGTGGCGACGGCGGCCGCCACTGCGGTCGGCTCCGCAACGGGGGTGGCGATACCCGGCGGCAACGCCGGCGGAAAAGTGGTAGCGAGGATCCGGCGCGCGGCTTCGGCGACCAGCGCGGCGACGGCCCGCCCGCTGCGGTCGGCCGGTGCCCGCGAGAGCGCGGGCGGCCCGGCGGGACCGGTCACGGCGCGCGGCGCGACGTCCGGTCGAGCCTCCGGCTCGCCGGCCAAGACCGCCGCCGGAGCCGGAGCAGTGTCGGGTGAGGCGGTGCACGGGGCCGGCGTCGGCCTCGGCGCCAGCATGGCCGCCTGCTCGATCCAGTTCTCCCGCGCGATGCGGCGGCCGAGCGCCAGGAGCCCGGTGATCCGGCGCACGTCGTCGGCCCGCCACCCGGCGACGTCGGAGAACGAGCGGACGCCGTGATCGAGGAGTTGTGCCGCCAGCGCGTGATCGACGCCGCGAATGCGCGTGAGGTCGTCGGCGGGTGCCTCGGTCGGCACGGCCGGCGGGGGGACCGGGACCAGCGACGCCGCGCGGGCGGAGATCCCGGCGATGGTCACCTTGCGCGGCGGCTCGCCGGGGTGCGGCACCGCTGTGGTGGCGGGCGCAGCGGACGCAGCCAGCGGCGAGCGCGCCGGCACCGGTCTGTTCGGTGGCGCGGGCACCGGCTCGACGAGCAGGGCCATGGCCTCGGCCACCTTGCGGAGGGCGAGAAAGTAGCGGTTGCCGGCGAGGCGGCCCTCGATTCCGGCCCTCAGCGCGACGGCATCGACCGCGGCCAGCGGCCGGCCCTCGGCCTCGCGCGCATCGAGCTGCACGAGCGCGCGCCATCCCGCGTCGGCCTCCAGCAGCCGCTCGAGGCGGGTGCGCTCCTTGTCGAGGTGTCTGAGCGGCTCGCCCGCCTCCGAAACCATGTGCCTTGCCCCGTCGCCGACCGTCTTCCGGCCAGGATAGCCGCGAAACGGTGACGAACAGTTTACGATCGGCCACTCGAGAGTCCACGACCCGCCGCGGCTCGCGCCACCGGACGGACGATCGAGGTCGCCACCTCCCTCCACCCCGACGACACGCGCGTCGGCTTCCAGAGCCGTCAGCAGGAAAATCGTTTCCTCTTCCCGACGGGAGAGCCGCGACAGTGCCGGACGGCCGAAGACGTGCGAACGGGATAGCCGTGGCCATCGAGCCGGCCATGACGCGGGAGGGGGACATGCCAAGGGCTCGACACCCGACTCGTGGGGTGAGGCCGCGCCGTCAGCCGTCAGCCGTCAGCCGTCAGTCGTCAGCCGTCGCGGTCGGCGGCCGCGGCCTTGGCGTCGGCGAGATCCTGCTCGGCCTCGACGATGTGGTGGCGGGCGACGGCCGCGCGGATGCGGCCGGCGACGCCGGGGGCGGCCAGCTCCAGCCGCTTGAAGTCCTCCTTGTAGAGCTTCAACAGGCGGCAGCGCCCGGCGGTCATGTAGGTCGAGGAATGGGCGCCGCCCGTGAGCATCCCGACACCGCCGAACACGTCGCCCGAGCGGTAGCTGTGCTCGGTCTCCCTGGACCGGCGCCGGACGTGGCCCGAGGCGATGAAATAGATCGCGTCGCCGGGCGCGCCTTCGGTGATGATCTCGACGTTGGGCGGCAGGTTGTGGGCGTGGAACAGCGGCATAACCATCGCTGCGTCGCGCGCGTCGAGCTCGGCGAGCAGCGGGATCTTCGACATCATCGACCAGTTGACGACGAAGTCGCGGCGGTTGACCTCCTGCGCGAAGCCGGTCGAGATGATCGCCACCGGCAGGGCGAGGATGCAGAGCCCGACCACCATCACGACGCCGCCGAACAGCCGTCCCGCCGCGGTCACCGGCGTCACGTCTCCGTAGCCGACGGTGGTCAGCGTCGCCACCGCCCACCACGCAGCGTCGGGGATGGAGCCGAACTTGTCGGGCTGACTCTCGTACTCGAGGTAGTGCATTCCGGTCGAGGCGAACAGAACGGCTGCGACGAGCAGCAGCAGGGCGCCCGACAGCGCGCGCCGCTCGTTCGAGACGACGCGGATCAGCGTGTGCATGGCCGGCGAGTAGCGCGACAGCTTGAGGAGGCGGAGCAGCCGCAGCGCGCGCAGCACGCGGAGATCGATGGCGAAGAGCTGAGCGAGGTAGAAGGGCAGCACTGCCAAGAGGTCGATCACCTGCGCCGGACGGCGGGCGAAGTGCCAGCGCGCGGCGACGGGCCCGTGCCGCTTCAGGTAGGGAACCTCGACCGCGACCCACAGCCGCGCCAGGTACTCGACGGTGAACACGGAGACCGAGACTACCTCGAAGGCGCGGAACTCCGCGCCGTAGGC
>JAKAML010000305.1 GCA_021812845.1 Pseudomonadota bacterium | reverse complement strand
GGCGACGAGCGCGCCCACCGCGTCGGTCTCGGCCTTCTCGCGCTCGGCGAAGTGCTCGGCCTCGTACTCGGTCAACTGTTCCTGCGAGGGCAGGATGATCGCACCCGGTCCCACCTCGACGTGCGCGACCTGCACGGGCCGCCCCAGGGTCTGACCGACGCGGCTCGCGATGCCGAGGCATTCCTTGGCCCCGGTCGTCGAGGCGAGCAGCGCAAGCACGAAGGGTGCGTCCATACGGCGCAATCTACCGGCGTATTCGCGCGCATTGCAAATCCTTTGCGCGGCGCGCCAGGCGCGTCCGTCGCAGCGCAACAGACGACGCCACCGGGGACGCGCCCGCGGGCATGACCGGCCGCCCGGCTCCCGGTGTCGCCGATTGCAACCACGTTTGATTCGCATTACGCAGGGCGTATCGTAGAGCGCACGTAGAGCTCGGTGACCGGCCACCGGGGCGTCGCGAAAGAGCCGCTTGGCCCCGGAGGCCCATCGAGCGCGATGCGGGAGACGTCACGTGGCGCCGGATTTCTCTCAGCTCACGTTGCGGCAGATGCCGCACGCCGTCGTCGTCACCGACGTCGACGGGGCAGTGCTGCACTGGAATCGGGCGGCCGCCCGGCTGTTCGGCTATGCGCCCGATGAGGCGAGTTCGCGCACCCTCGCCGCCCTGATCGTGCCGACGGACCTGGTCGCCGAGGACGAGCAGGCGCGTCGGCACGCGCTCGCTCGCGGCGAGGCCAACCTCGAGTCGTTTCGCCAGCGCCGGGACGGGTCGCTGGCGCGGGTCGACATCGTCTACACGCGGGTCGTGAACGAGCCGTCCTCGCCCACGATGCTGCTCGTGACGATGCAGGACGTCACGCAGCTGCGGGCGCGTCGCGACGCGGGCAGCGTCGGCGCCAGCTACGCGAAGCTGCTCGACTCGACCCCCGATGCGATCGTGATCGCGAACCAGACCGGTCACGTCGTCCTGGCCAACACCCATGCGCACACGCTCTTCGGCTATCCGCCCGGGGAGCTGGTTGGCCAGCCGGTCGAGACGCTGCTCCCGGAGCGCCTGCGGCAGGTCCACGTCGCGCACCGTCACGCCTATCGCGCCCAACCCCGGACCCGCGCGATGGGCATGGGCCTGGAGCTGCACGGGCGCCGCAAGGACGGCAGCGAGTTTCCGGTCGAGATCAGCCTGTGCCCGCTGGAGGTCAACGGGGACGCGATGGTGATGAGCGCGATCCGTGACATCACCGATCGCAAGCGCATCCAGCGCGAGCTGGAACAGAAGAACGCCGAGCTCGCCGCCGCCAATCACGCGAAGGACACGTTCCTCGCGAACATGAGTCACGAGCTGCGCACCCCCCTGCACGGCATCATCGGCTATACGGGCACGTTGCTCATGCGCCTGCCGGGAGCGCTGAACGACGAACAGCAGGACCAGCTCCGGACGGTGCGGGCGAGCGCGCACCACTTGCTCGAGCTGATCAACGAGCTGCTCGACGTCGCTCGCCTCAACGCCGGCCGGACCGAGTTTCATCTGACCGAACAGGACATCGGTGCGATCGCGCTCGACGTCGTCGCGGCGCTGCGGCCCCAGGCCGAGACCAAGGGGCTCGCGCTCGAGCTGAAGCTGCCGGAAGCTCCGCTGTTCGCCCGGACCGACGCCCGCGCCCTCCGGCAGATCCTCATCAACCTGGTCGGCAATGCGATCAAGTTCACCGGGGAAGGATCGGTCCTGCTCGCCGCGCGCCGCAGCGACGGCGTCGACCCCGACGCGCTGGAGCTGTCCGTGGCCGATACGGGGCCGGGCATCGCCGACGAGGACCGGGAGCGCATCTTCCAGCCGTTCGAGCGGCTCGCGGACCGAATCGATCCGGCCACCGAGGGCACCGGGCTCGGCCTGTACCTCAGCCTGCGTCTGGCCGAACAACTCGGCGGCGCGATTCGCGTCGAGCCACGCGAACCCCGCGGCAGCGTGTTCGTGCTCCGGCTGCCGGTGACGTGACGCCCGATGCCCAAGATCCTGGTGATCGACGACGACCGGGCCAGCCGCGAACTGCTGGCCTACCTGCTGCAGCACGCCGGGCACGCGGTGCGCACGGCGAACGATGGTGAACTCGGCGTCCGGGCGATGACCGACGCGATCCCGGACCTCGTGGTCTGCGACTGCCAGATGCCGCATCGCAGCGGCCTGCAGGTCGCCGCGTTCATGCAGGCCGACGCGCGGTTGCGCGACGTGCCGCTCGTCGCGGTGACCGCCGCGGCGCTGCCGGCGGACCGCGAGCGCGCGCTCGCCGCCGGGTTCGCGCGCTACATCGTCAAGCCCTTCGATCCATCCACGATCGTGTCGATCCTCGAGGCGACGCTCGATGCGGCGCGATCGCGCACGCGCGGTGACGGCTAGGGCATCGCGGGTCCATGGCCACCATCCTGATCGTCGACGACATTCCGGCCAATCGCGGCGTGCTGGCGATCCTGGTGAAGCACCGCGGACATCGGCTCCTCGAGGCGGCGGACGGGCGCGAGGCGCTCGAGATCATCCGCCGCGAACGGCCGGACCTCGTGATCTCGGACATCCTGATGCCCGTGATGGACGGGTTCGAGTTGCTGGAGGCCTTGCGCAGCGATCGGCAGCTCGCCGCGACCCGCATGGTGTTCTACACCGCCTACTACGAAGAGCAGGAAGTCAGGCGGCTGGCGCGCGACGGCAGCGTAACCGCCGTGATCACCAAGCCGAGTTCGCCCGAGGAGATGCTGCGCATCATCGACGAGGTCACCGGGGCGAGCGCGCCGGCCCCGGCCTGGACCGAAGCGGACCGCGAGCGCTTCCTGGCCGCCCACGAACGGCTGCTGGTCGACAAGCTGTCCGCCCAGACCGCCGCTCTCGAAGCGACCAACGAACGCCTGGCCGCGCTGGTCAACGTGAACATGCAGCTCGCCTCGGCGCGCGACCCGGATCGTCTGCTCGACGAGGTGCGACGCGCGGCGATGGCCCTGCTCGGCGCCCGCTCCGGCGTGGTGCTGGCGCGTCGACCGGGGAGCGACGACGCCGGCCCCGGCGCCGTCAGCCTGCTGCCGGCCGATGCCGACGGCTGCTCGAGCACGACCCCTCCCTGGAAGTGGGATCGCATCGCCACGCGGATCGGCGGCGGTGGGGCGCTGCGCGTCGGTGCCGACACCGGCGCCGGCCAGCCACCGCGCGATCGGGTGCTGCGACGATTGATCGGTGACCGCTCGATGCTGGCGGCGCCCATCCGCTCGCTGCACGCGAGCTACGGCTGGATCTGCCTGCTGGAGAAGCTGGCGGCACCGGAATTCTCGGCCGAGGAGAAGCATCTGCTCGC
>JAKAML010000304.1 GCA_021812845.1 Pseudomonadota bacterium | reverse complement strand
ATCTCGGTTCGAGGCGGTGACGACGAGATCACCGCCGAGGACGAGGTCGGCGTGGGCCGTGCCGACGCGGATGGCGTGCACGTCCTCGGGCCGCTTCGCGATGCGCATGTGGCAGGCGACGGCGCCGCCCTTCTGGGCGAGGCCGGTGACGTCGATCGAGCCGAACCCGAGGCCGGCGAGATGGGCTGCCTGGGCCAGCACCGCGGAGACGGTGACGACGCCGGTGCCGCCGACGCCGGTGACGAGGATCGCATAGGGCTTGTCGAGGGCCGGCATCGTCGCCGGGCCCGGATCGGGCAGGATGTCGTCGCGGCCGGCCGCGGCCGCAGGCGCCGATTTCCGCACGCGCGCGCCCTCGAGCGTGACGAAGCTCGGGCAGAAGCCCTCGATGCAGGAGAAGTCCTTGTTGCAGGCCGACTGGTCGATCTCGCGCTTGCGGCCGAACGGCGTCTCGAGCGGCACCACGGCGACGCAGTTCGACTTCCGCCCGCAGTCGCCGCAACCCTCACAGACGAGCGGGTTGATGAACACGCGGCGGTCGGGGTCGGGGAAGGTGCCGCGCTTCCTGCGGCGGCGTTTCTCGGCGGCACAGGTCTGGTCGTAGATCAGCACGGAGACGCCCGGCGTCGCGGCGAGCGCGCGCTGCACGGCGTCGAGATCGCGGCGGTCGTGCACCGCGACGCCGGGCGGGAACGCATGAGGCGGGTACTTGTCCGGCTCGTCGGTCACGACGTCGAGCCGCGCCACGCCCTCGGCCACGAGCTGCGCCGCCATCTGGCCGACCGTCATGCCGCCGTCGAGCGGCTGGCCGCCGGTCATCGCCACGGCGTCGTTGTAGAGGAGCTTGAAGGTCATCGTCGTGCCGGCGGCGACGGCGGCGCGGACGGCGAGCGAGCCCGAGTGCACGTAGGTTCCGTCGCCGATGTTCTGGAACACATGGTCGCGCTTGGAGAACGGCGCCTCGCCGATCCAGTTGGCGCCCTCGCCGCCCATCTGGGTGAAGCCCTCGGTCGAGCGGTCCATCCACAGCGCCATGTAGTGGCAGCCGATGCCGGCATAGGCGCGCGAGCCGTCGGGAACGACGGTCGAGGTGTTGTGCGGACAGCCGGCGCAGAAGTAGGGGATGCGCGTCATCGCCTCGGGCTCGGCGGGCTTGGAGGCGCGCAGAGCCTGGAGACGGGCGAGGGCCGTCGCGAGCCGGTCGTCGCCGCCGAGGCGCATGATGCGGCCGCCGATCGCGGCGGCGATGTCGAGCGGGTCGAGCGCGCCCTTGGCGGGGAACAGCCAGCTCCCCGCCTCGTCCTTCTTGCCGAGCACCGGCGGGCGATTGACGCCGTCGTAGAGCTGTTCCTTGACCTGCGTCTCGATCAGCGCCCGCTTCTCCTCGACGACGAGAATCAAGTCGAGCCCCTCGGCGAAGCGCGCGATGCCCTTGGGCTCCAGCGGCCAGGTCATGGCGACCTTCAGGAGCCGGATGCCGAGCTCGGAGGCGCGCGCCGCGTCGATACCGAGCTCGTCCAGCGCCTGACGGGTGTCGAGATAGCTCTTGCCGGCGGTGACGATGCCGATGCGCGGCTTCGTGCCGCCGTCGAACACGATGCGGTCGAGGGCGTTGGCGCGGCTGTAGGCGAGGATCGCCGCGCGCTTGAAGTCGTGGAGCCGCGCCTCCTTGGCGAGAGCACCGTCGCCGAGGCGGATGTTGAGCCCGCCCGGCGGCATCCGGAAGGCGTCGTCGCCAGGCAGGTGGATCGTCACCCGGTCGAGGCGGCCGTCGACGGTCGCCGTGCTCTCGACGTTGTCCTTGACGCACTTGAGGCCGACCCAGACGCCGGCGAAGCGCGACAGCGCGAAGCCGTGCAGGCCGAAATCGATGATCTCCTGCACGCCGGCCGGATTGAGCACCGGGATCATGGCGTCGACGAAGGCGAACTCGGACTGATGGGCGCTGGTCGAGCTCTCGCAGGTGTGGTCGTCGCCCATCAGCGCGACGACGCCGCCGTGCTGCGAGGTGCCGGCGTGGTTGGCGTGGCGAAAAGCGTCGCCCGAGCGGTCGACGCCGGGGCCCTTGCCGTACCAGACGGCGAACACGCCGTCGAACCTGCCCTCGCCGCGCAGCTCCGCCTGCTGGGAGCCCCAGATCGCGGTGGCGGCGAGATCCTCGTTGAGAGCAGGCTGGAAGCGGATGTCGTTCTCGGCGGCGATGGCGCCGGCGCGCTGGAACGCCGCCTCTATGGTGGCGATGGGCGAACCGCGATAGCCGGTGACGTAGCCCGCCGTCGAGAGGCCGGCGGCGCGGTCGCGCGCCTTCTGCATCAGACAGAGGCGGACGACGGCCTGCGTGCCGGTCAAGAGCTGGCGGGTCTCGCCGAGCTCGAATTTCTCGCTGAGGCTGGCCTGGCGTCTGCTCATCTCACGACCGTGCGCGGCTCACGGGCCGGAGCGTGTCATGCTTCGCAGGGATCTGCAAACCGCGCCGCCCGACCGCGAGACGTCACAACGAGAGATGGGGTCGTCCGCGGCTCCCGGCAAGCGCCGTGGCTGCGACGCGAAAAGCGCCCCGGCCGCCAGATTGGCCGGGGCGTGTGATCGGATCGACGAATGCCTCGGCTACTTGGCGAGCAGATCGAGCTTGCCGAATTTCTCGGCCAGCAGGTAGTAGAAGACGACGCGGCTCTTGTTCTTGTCCGCCTTCATCTTCTCGCACACCTCCTTGATCGCGGCGTCGAGCGCCTTGTCGTCGTCGCCGAGCGCGAGCTTCTTCTTGAGCCAACTGTCGCGGACGCGCGCGAGCTCGTCCTTCGACGAGCACGAGACCATCGCGGCGTCGTTGCTCTTCAGCGCGATGCCGAGATGCTTGACGATGCCGGCGACCGCCTTCTCGTTGGGGGCGGGGACGTGGCGCTTCATGTCGGAGTTGTGGTCGATGGCCATACCGGGGGCTCCTTCGGATGTTGCCGTCGTCAGTGGCATAAGCCGTCCGGCGACATCGGGAGATTACGCCGCTTTTCCATGCCATTGCGAGCCGGAAATGGCGTTTTTCCGGTACAACATTCGTAGGCGGACGACGACGATAAGGTCAGAGGTCAGACGCCGGGCGTCGGCGGCTGCGGACCTTCGACGCCCCAGGCCGCATTGCGGAAGGCGTGATAGCTGCGGTCGATGCGCCGCGCCATGACGTCGCCGCTGCCGGCGTCGGCGACCACGGCCTCCGCGACCCGGTCGAGCGCGATCGCGACGTCGGACGGCAGCGGGCGGAAGGTGACGCCGTGGCGGTCCCGGATCAGCGCCCGGAGCAGCTTCTCGTGCGCCCTGAGCTCGGCGAGGGCGGACTG
>JAKAML010000303.1 GCA_021812845.1 Pseudomonadota bacterium | reverse complement strand
TCCGGCCCCTGTCCAGCGGGAATGTCCGGCCCGGAAAGCGCCTCGGCGGCCCCGTTCCGGACCATCGCTTCGCACCGGGCGGCCCGCGGCTCTCTGCGCGGGACTACCACAGCCGGCCGAGCGCCGACCGGCGCAGCGACCGGCCGGAATGGACGTGCGCGGAGAGCGCGATCCCGAGCCCGCCGAGCATCGTCGCCAGCGCGCTGCCGCCGTGCGACACGAACGGCAGCGGCACCCCGACCACCGGCACCAGCCCGCTGACCATGGCCATGTTGACGAAGGCATTGACGAAGAGGCCGATAGCCACGCCGGAGACGACGAGGCGGCCGAACGTGGTTCCGGCCTGCCACGCCATCCCGAGCAGCAGCAGAACGAGCAGCGCATAGAGCCCGACGAGGCCGACGGCGCCGACGAAGCCCCACTCCTCGGCGAAGATCGCGAAGATGAAATCCGTGTGCTTCTCCGGCACGAAGTCGAGCTGACTCTGCGTGCCTTCGACGAAGCCGCGGCCCGACACGCCGCCCGACCCGATCGCGATCTTCGACTGCGTGATGTGATAGCCCGCGCCCAAGGGATCGCGATCGGGGTCGAGGAAGATCTCGATCCGCCGCCGCTGGTAGGCGTGGAGCCCGTTCCACACCGCGGGCGCGGCGGCTATCGCCAGGAGACCGCCCGCCGCCGCGTAGAGCCACGACGTCCCCGCCAGCATGACGATGCCGAGCCCGGTCACGGCGAACAGCACCGAGGTGCCTAGGTCGGGCTGCCGGAGGGTCAGAGCCAGCGGCGCCGCGATCAGCAGCAGCGGCACCGCGACCCGCCGCGGCCGCGAGACCTCCGCCGCCGGCAGCCAGTGGTAGTAGCGCGCCAGCGCCGCGACGAGCGCCACCTTCATCAGCTCCGACGGCTGGATGCTCGTCGAGCCGATGGCGATCCAGCGCCGCGCGCCGAGCGCCTCCGTGCCCAGCACCGGCACCAGCGCCAGCACCAGGAGCGCCAGGGCATAGGCCGGATAGGCGAGGTGCACCCAGACCCCGACGGGCACCATGGCCATCGCCAGCACCAGCCCGAGCCCGGCGAGAAATCGCGCCGCGTGCCACGCCGCCCACGGCTCCATCGAGCCGCCCGCCACCGAGAAGAGCGTCGCCGTGCCGGTCGCCGCGAGCAGCGCCGCGACCGCGAGCACGCCCCACGGCACGCGCCACAGCTTGCCCCCGAGCGTCTCCGCCGGCCGCGAGCCGAACATGTTGCCGTTGCTCATGGCGGGCTCATCCGGCGTCCCCTCCCGCATACCCTCCGGCCCCCGCGCCGGCCTTGACCGCCGGCCGCGCCATCGGATCGGCCTCGAGCAGCAGCTCCATCACCTCGCGCGCCAGGGGTGCGGCGACCGTGCCGCCGCCGCCGCCGTGCTCGACCACGGCCGACACCACGAACTTCGGCGCCGCGGCCGGTGCGAAGCCGACGAACAGCGCGTGGTCGCGCAGCTCCCACGGCAGCTCCGCCTGCGGCCGCTCGCCCGACGCGCGGCTGACCTGCGCCGTGCCGGTCTTGCCGGCCATGGTCACGCCCGCCGCGACCGACCCCAACGCCGCGTTGCCGCCCGTGCCGCCGTCGTCGTTGACCGCCGCCGCCATGCCGTGCCGCACCGCCTCGAGCCACTGCGGCGCCACGTCGAGGGGCTGGAAGTCGTCGGCGTCGGTCGACGGACGCGCTCCGGGCTCGTGCAGCACCACGGTCGGCACGATCCGCCGCCCGGTGGCGATGCGCGCCGTCATCACCGCGAGTTGCAGCGGCGTCGCGGTGACGAAGCCCTGCCCGATGCCCGCCAGCACCGTATCGCCGCCGAGCCAGCCGCGCCCCACCTCGCCGCGCTTCCAGTCGGGATCGGGCACCACGCCGGCCTTCTGCTGCGGCAACCCGCAATCGTAGACCTCGCCCAGCCCGAGCTGCCGCGCCATCCGCGACAAGGCCCCGATTCCAAGCCGGCTCGCCAGCTCGTAGAAATAGACGTCGCACGACACCTTGAGCGCGCGCCCGAGGTCGACCCCGCCGTGGCCGCCCCGGCTCCAGCATCGGAAGTGCTGGCCGGCGAGATCGAAGCCGCCGTCGCACTGGAAGCGCTGCCGGGGCGTCACGATCCCGGCCTCGAGCGCCGCCAGTGCGGTGACCATCTTGAATGTCGAGCCGGGCGGGTAGAGCCCGCCCGCCGCCCGGTCGAGCATCGGCTTGTCCGGATCGGCGAGCTGCCGCTGCCAGCTTTCCGCGGCGGCCGTGCCCGCGCCCGTCGTGCCCCCCGGATCGAACCCCGGCGCGGACGCCATCGCCAGCACCTCGCCGCTCGCCGCGTCCATGGCCACCACCGCGCCGCGCCGCACTTTCCCGAGCCGCTCGACGACCTGCGCCTGCAGCCGCTGGTCGATCGTCAGCACCACGTCCCGCCCCTTGCGCGGCGGCACCTCCCCGAGCACGCGCACGATCGCACCCCTGGCGTCGACCTCGAGCCGCCGTGTGCCCGGCACGCCGCGCAGCTCGTCCTCGAGCCCGAGCTCGATCCCCGTCTTGCCGACCCGCGTCCCCGCGAGCCTCATGTGCACCTCGTCGTCGAGCGCCAGCCGCTCGACGGCGCCGACGTGGCCGACGACGTGGCCGAGCGCGGCGCCGTGGCGATAGCGGCGCTCGAACGTCCGTTCGGTTCCGATGCCGGCGAGGCGCGGCGCCAGGAGGCCGAGCTCGGCGACCTGCTCGAACGACAGGTCGGAAGCGATCACCAGCGGCGCGTGCCGGCTCGAGCGGCGGGCCCGCTCGACGATCCGCTCCTGCTCGGCGGCGGTCGTCGGCACGATGCGCGCGAAGAGGAGGAGCGTCCGCCTCAGCTCGTCGCCTCGGCCCGCGATGCGCCCGGGGACGAGCGTGGCGCGAAACCCGTTGCCGTTGGCCGCGAGCACCTCGCCGAAGCGATCGAGGATGCGTCCGCGCTCGGCCGCGAGCCCCTGGATGGCGATCCGGTTGTCGTCGGCGAGCGGCGCGTAGCGCCCTTCCTCCATCACCTGCAGCTGATAGAGGCGGCCGACGATCACGCCGAACCCCGCGGCCTGCGCGCCGCCGATCAGCAACAGCCGCCGCGTGAACCGGCGCCCCGTCGCCGCCGCCGCCTCGCCCTCCCCGGCGCCGTCCGCCATGGTCAGCCTCCCCGCCACGACGGCGGCACGTCCTTGCCGCCGGCCGCCGCGCCCCGGCCGCCGACGAGCACCGCCAGCGCCGCATAGGCGACGACCGCCCAGCCGGCGGCCTCGATCAGAGAGCGCGCGTCTGGCGCCGCCCCCAGCGCCAGCGTCGACAGCG
>JAKAML010000302.1 GCA_021812845.1 Pseudomonadota bacterium | reverse complement strand
AGATAGGCGGCCGAAAACAGCGCCACCCCGACCAGCGCCCTCAAGAGTTTGTCGAAGGTCACGTTCTCGGGAAGGAACAGCGGCAGCATCACGGACGCGAAGAACAGCATCTTGACCAGCGGCACGCCGCGCACGATCTCGATGAAACCGGTCGACGCGAGCCGCACGACCGGCAGCGTCGAGCGCCGTCCGAGCGCCAACAGGATGCCGAGCGGGAACGAGGCGGCGATGCCGACGGATGCGACGACGAGCGTCACGAGGAGCCCTCCCCAGCGCTCGGTCGGCACCGGCTCGAGCCCGAAGACGCCGCCGGTCAGCAGCACGAACGCGAGCACTGGGAACACCACGAGCATGTAGATCGAGAGCCCGAGCTTGCTAGGCACGCGCGGCAGCATCAGCGGCACGAGCCCCGCGAGTGCGAGGCCGTAGGTGAGCCAGATCCGCCACCGCTCGGGGTCGGGATAGCGGCCGGCCATGAACAGCCCGAGCTTGGCCTCGACGAACGGCCAGCACGCCCCCGCTCCCTCGCGCGTGCACGCCTTGCCGTCCTCCCCGCTCCACGTCGCGCGCAGCACGGCCCAGTCGAAGAACCCGCCGAGGAGCCGCCACACGACATAGAGGCACGCGACGGTCAGGAGCGCGTCGACCGGACTTGAAAAGAGGTTGCGCCGCGCCCAGACGAAGGCGCCGCCGCCGGCGGCGGGCGGCCGACGCGAGCGATCCTTCTCGTGCGCCAGTTCCCGGGCCTCCATCGCGCTACCTCTCGACCAGCGCCATGCGCGCGTTGAAGGCGTTCATGGCGAGCGAGGTCGCGATGCTGAGCACGAGATAGACCGACATCGTGATCAGGATGCACTCGATCGCCTGGTTGGTGTTGTTGAGCACCGTGCCCGCGAACACCGACACCAGATCCGGGTAGCCGATGGCGACCGCCAGCGACGAGTTCTTGGTCAGGTTGAGATACTGGTTCGTGAGCGGCGGGATGATGATCCGCATCGCCTGTGGCAGCACCACGAGCCGCATCGCCTGCCCCGGCGCGAGCCCCAGCGCGGCGGCCGCCTCCTTCTGCCCCTTCGGCACGCCGGTGATGCCCGCCCGCACGATCTCGGCGATGAACGCCGCCGTGTAGACCGTGAGCCCGGCGAGCAGCGCGACGAACTCGGGCTGCAGCGCGAGGCCGCCCGCGAAATTGAAGCCCTTGAGCTCGGGATAATCGATGCCGACCGGCGCGCCGGCGGCGAGGAACAGCAACAAGGGCACCCCGGCGACGAGGCCCAGCGCGGCCGTCGCCGCCGGAAACGGCCTGCCGGTCGCATCGCGCCGTGCCCGCGCCCGCCGGACGACGACCACGGCCGCGCCGAGCCCGAGCGCGAGCCCGGCGAGCAGCGTCCAGCTCCCTTCGAGCCACACCGGCGCCGGCAGGTAGAGACCGCGCACGTTGAGATACGATCCGAACGGCAGCGCGATCGACTGCCGCGGTCCAGGCAGCCCCTTCAACACGGCGAAATAGACGATGAACAGCGTCAGCAGCGGCGGCATGTTGCGCACGATCTCGACGAAGGCGAGAGCGAGCCGCGATACGAGCCAGTTCGACGACAGCCGCGCGATGCCGACCGCGAACCCGAGGACCGTCGCCAGCACGATGCCGAGCGCCGCCACGAGGAGCGTATTGAGGAGCCCGACCACGAATGCGCGGCCATAGCTGTCGGTCGCCGAGAAGTCGATCGGCCGCTGCGAGATCTCGAACCCCGCCGTCCGGCCGAGGAAATCGAATCCCGACGCGATGTTCTGGCTTCGGAGGTTCTGGACGACGTTGCCCGTGATCTCGATCCCCGCCAGCAGCAGCGCGACCACGAGCAGCACCTGCGCGAGAGCCCCGCGCACGCGGGGCTCGTAGAGCGTTCGCGCAAGGCTCTGCCGCGGCATCGGCCCGCTCCCCGGCGCCGCTCAGCGGATCGGCGGCGCGTACTGCAGCCCGCCTTTGGTCCAGAGTGCGTTGAGCCCGCGCGCGATACCGAGCCGCGATCCCGCGCCGACGTTCCGCTCGAACGCCTCGCCGTAGTTCCCGACCTGCTTGACGATCTGGTACGCCCAGTCGTTGTCGAGGCCGATGCCCTTGCCGAAGTCGCCCTCCTTGCCGACCAGCCGCCGGATCTCGGGGTTCGACGAGGCCAGCATCTCGTCGGCGTTCTTCGACGTGACGCCGAGCTCCTCCGCGTTGACCATGGCGAAGTGCGCCCACTGCACGACGTTGGCCCAGCCGCCGTCGCCCTGCCTTACCGCCGGTCCGAGCGGCTCCTTGGAGATGACGTCCGGCAGCACCTGGTTGTCCTCCGGCCGCGCCGCCTTGAGCCGCTCGGAATAGAGCTGCGACACGTCCGAGGTGAAGGCGTCGCAACGACCGGCGTTGTAGGCCGCCACCGTCTCGTCGAGCTTCTCGAACACGACCGGGTTGTAGGCGAGCTTGTTCGAGCGGAAGAAGTCGGTGACGTTGAGCTCGGTCGTGGTGCCGGTCTGCACGCACACCGTCGCCCCGTTGAGATCCTTCGCGCTCTTCACGCCGAGCGAGCGCTTCACCATGAAGCCCTGGCCGTCGTAGTAGTTCACGCCGACGAAATCGAGCCCGGCCGCGGTGTCGCGGCTCATGGTCCAGGTGGTGTTCCGCGACAGCATGTCGACCTCGCCCGACTGCAGGGCCGTGAACCGCTCCTTGGCCGTCAGCGGCACGTACTTGACCTTGGTCGCATCCTTGAAGACTGCCGCCGCCACGGCGCGGCAGAGATCGACGTCGAGCCCCGTCCACTGGCCCTTGTCGTCGGTCATCGAGAATCCGGCGAGGCCCGTGTTGACGCCGCACACCAGCGTGCCGCGCGCCTTCACCGCATCGAGCGTCTTCGTCTGCGCGACGGCCGCCGCCGGAACGGCGGCAACGAGTACCGCCAGACCGGCGAGTGCGGATGGCGAGCGTACGGACATGGCGTCTCTCCCGGGCTTCGGATTGGGTTTCGGTGCCGCGGCGGCGGCGCGGGTCGGGTCGGGCGTCAATGGGCGAGGATCTGCGAGAGGAAGGCGCGCGTTCGTTCCGAGCGCGGCCGGTCGAAGAACTCGCGCGGCGGCGCGTCCTCGACGATCTCGCCCTGGTCCATGAAGATCATGCGGTCGGCGACAGCGCGCGCGAACCCCATCTCGTGGGTCACGACGACCATGGTCATGCCCTGCCTGGCGAGCTCGGTCATGGTGTCGAGCACCTCCTTGACCATCTCCGGATCGAGCGCCGAGGTCGGCTCGTCGAACAGCATGATGCGCGGGTTCATGGCCAGCGCGCGGGCGATGGCAACGCGC
>JAKAML010000301.1 GCA_021812845.1 Pseudomonadota bacterium | reverse complement strand
GAGCTCGAAGACGAGCTCGGCCCACAGCGCGCTCGTCGTCGCGGGTCTGCCGTCGGCCGCGTCCCTTCGCGCGCTATCGAGCGGCGCCCCCGCCAGCGCCGCGAGGCGCTGGGCCATGCGCTCGTAGGTCTCGGCATTCCGGCTCGCGAGCGAGGTGGCGGCGAAGGTCGTCACGAGGGTCTGCAACGCGCCGCCGACGACGCCCGCGAGGAGCGCGAGGTCGGAGTCGAGGCGCTGGCGCAGCCACTCGCCCCAGGCGGCCAGCGCGGGAAGCGCGGCTGCGACCTCGGGAGCGCGGACGAGCGCCAGGATGGTCGGCAGCATCGCGGCGGCGATCAAGAAGATCGCCAGGATGCGGGTGCGCTCGATCCTGCGCACGGTCGGCGCGAAGTCCCGCGCCCGCCGGCGGAACCACTGGAGCTGGTCTTCGAGCAGGAAGGCCCGCGCGTACTCGAGCGCCAGGGGCGGCAGCGGCAACTCGCCCGGTCGCGGTTCCGCCTCCGCCGACAGCAGCGACCTGAAATGGGCGAGACGCTGGTGCTCGGCCTCGCTGCGGTTGCGCGACCAGTCGGCCTGGGGCCTCCGGAACGTGATGACGACGGCCGACCACAGGGCGAGGACGATGCAGGCGACCTGGAGTGCTGCGATCACGAACGGGACGATGCCGCTCGTCGGCGCGGCGTCGAGGTAGAGCAGCACGCCGCCGAGTGCGGCGACGAGGAACCCGCCGACGGCGGCGCGGTTGGCGTGGAGCTTGAGCCGGTCGCGCGCGCCCTCCGCGGCCGAGCTCTGGCGGTCGTAGCGTGCGACGCTCTCGATGAAGCGCCCGTCGCCGAGCGCGCGGGCGAGCGGTCCGGCCTCGGGGGGCAGGGCCGCGGCGTGCCGTGCCACCTGCCGCCAGTCCGGTGCGGCGGAGCGGAGCGCGTCGACGACGGACGTCGCCCGCAGGGTGATGGGGTCGGTGGTCAAGCTCCCTCCGGCATCATAGGCGACCTGCTGCCATGCGGGCGAGAAGGCGGCGGGTGAGCGGGCGCGCCCGGCGCGCGAGGCTGTCGAGGGTGATCGGGCGGCCGCCGTGGGCGCACGGCGACGCGACGAGGCGGGGCAGGCGGTCGCTTTCGGCGTCGACCCAGATCACGGGCTTCCTGCCGCTCGCGGCGTAGCCGACGATCTCGGGCGTGCCGCCCCGGCCGGCCGCGGGCCGTCCGTCCCAGACCGCGATCACGATGTCGCTCGCATCGACGAGGGCGCGTCCGGCCGCCTCGTAGGCGGATTTGGTGTCGGCGAGCGAGCCGGAGAGCTCGCAGACCTCCGCCGCTCTTTCGAGCAGCGCGCGATAGTGCGCGGTGGCCGCCTGGTCCGCGAACGTCGTCTCGTAGGCGTCGCGCGCCAAGGGCAGCAGCGCCGTCAGCCGGTAGCCGAGGGCGACGGCGATTTCGGCGAACAGGCGGTCGGTGCCCTCGGCGAGCGAGGAAACCGCCCGCGGCCGCCCGCGCCCGCATCGACGCGTGCCGCGCCTCAACTCGCGCAGTACGACGGCGAGCCGCCGCGCCACCGTGTCGACGCCGACGTGAAGCCGGTTCGGCCGGTGTCCGGTGACGCCGACGACGAGCGGGCCGGCCGGCGTCTGGAGGGCCGGCCGGAGGGCCGCTGTCACCGTGCCGGACGGGAACCGCGGGGCGTCGGGCATGTCAGCCGCACTTGGGGTTGTCGAACTGCCACGGGAAGTCGTCGGAGGTGACCTGTCGGGCGGCGGCGGCACGGGACAGGGTCTGGTAGGTATGCAGCTCGCACACCTCGTCGAGCCGCTGGAGCTGGCGCAGGCGCCTCGCCGAGAAGTGCGTCACGCCGAGCTTCTGGTCGAGCCAGGCCTTGTCCAGGCGGATGTTGTAGCGGGCGTAGGAGAACATGCCCTGCGGGGCGCCGAGAAGCTGGCCGAGCGTGTCGTAGCGGAGGTCGTCCACCTCGCGGTTGATCGACCACGCCTTGTTGGGGCTCGCGAGCCACTGCATCATTTTGAGCGTCGTCGCCTGGGTGTCCGAGATCATCGACAGCAGCGATTCACCGGCGAGCAGCATCGCCGGTTTCCACCACCGGTCGCGGCTGACGAAGCGGAAGTCGCCGGTGCCGACCGAGACGATGAACAGCTTGTCCGGGCCGAGCGGCCACGGGATGCCACGGGTCACGCAGGTGCCGCGCTCGTCGAACACCGTCTCGACGCCGCCGAGCCGGTAGCCGCGGATGCCGGCCATCATCAGCAGCAGCAGCGCCGGATCGTTGTAGGGCGAGATCCCGCCGTCGACGAAGGTCGCCGGGCGCTCGGTTCCGCCCGGCAGCTCGTGAATCCTGATCTCGTGCGGCTTGAAATAGGTCGGTGCGGCGGTGCTGGCGCGGATCAGGTCGGCGGCGCGGTAGTGGCGGTTTCCGACCCGCCGCTTGCCGGTCTCGGGATCGACGTGGTCGTCCCAGTACTTGCCGTTGGGGTTGTTGTAGACGACCCACGGGCTGCCGGTGTCAACCCGTTTGGTGACGATGGCGAGGCCGGTCCTGAAGGCGGGATCCTCGAAGCGCGTCGTGCCGAGGATGCGATCGACGTGCTTTCCGAGGCTGCGGTCGGAGAACTTGGGGACCAGCAGGCCGCGGCGGCCCAGGGTCGGCCGGAAGATGTCGGGGGCGGCCTCGCAGAACATCCGATGCACGTCCGCGACCGGCCAGCCGAGCGCCAGCATCGTGGCAAGCATCGATCCGACCGAGGTGCCGCCGATCATGTCGAAGTAGTCGGCGAGCACGTAGTCGTTGCGTCCGTGCCGGCGGCGCAGGACGGCTTCGATCTCCTCCAGGAAGCCGATCGCGATCATGCCGCGGACGCCGCCGCCGTCGATTGCCAGCACCCGCTTTGGCCCCGGCGCGGTCAGCCGGTCAGCGACGTGTTGCGACATCCTCGCGCGTCCCCCCGGTCTGCCGCCGTTTCCCCGGGACGAGACTAACGGGAAGCCGGGCGCCGGCATAGCGGGGAGCGCGGGGGGAGGGTCACGGGTTCCCGCCCGTCGCCCGACCCGCCCAAGGGGGCTCCCGGAGCGGGATGGGCCGCGGAGCGCGCCCGGCCCGATCGCGGGTCCGGGCACGATCCCGGAGCCGCTACTTCTCGCTTGCGCGGCGAGGGAAAGCCCCCTATCGCATCGCGCCAACGGCGGTCCGACGGCCCGCGTGCGAGACCGGTCCCCGGACCAGCCTCTTGCCGGGTCCGGATCGGCGCCCGCCGCGTCGCAATAACCACGCAGGAACCGTCGAGATGGCCAAGGCAAAATTCGAGCGCAACAAGCCGCACTGCAACGTCGGCACGATCGGCCACGTGG
>JAKAML010000300.1 GCA_021812845.1 Pseudomonadota bacterium | reverse complement strand
TGGCTGCCGCGCCGCGATCTCGACCGCGCCGCGCTGCCGAGCGTGATGAAGAAGGTGATCCAGCACGCGCTGCGGGCGAGCTGACGCCGCACGGCGGCCGGACGGACGCCGCGCTATGCGCCGAGGCGCGTTCCGGGCGTGAGCGGGAAGCCGCGCAGGAACTCGGCGGCGGCCATCGGCTTTTTTCCGGCGCGCTGGACCTCGAGGATGCGGATCCGACCCTCGCCGCAGGCGACGGTCAGGCGGTCGTCGAGGACGGTTCCGGGTGGCGCGCCGGCGGCGGCCGTGGTCGCGGCCCCCTCGACCAGCGTCGAGGCGATGATCTTGAGCCGCTCGCGCCTGTCCGGCGGGCCGATCTCGACGAACGCGCCTGGAAAGGGCGAGAGGCCGCGGACGGTATCGTGCACGGCGCGGGCCGGGCGGGTGAAGTCGAGCCGACCCTCGTCCTTGCCGATCTTCGAGGCATAGGTGACGGCGGTGGCCGCCTGCGGCGTCGCGGTCAGGCTGCCGCGCTCGAGGGCGGCGAGCGCGCGCACGATCAGCGAGCCGCCGACGAGGCTCAGCCGGTCGTGCAGCGCGCCGGCGGTCGTGTCGGGGCCGATCTCGACCCGCTCGGCGAGGCAGACCGGGCCGGTGTCGAGCCCTTCCTCCATCCGCATGACCATCATCGCGGTCTCGCGGTCGCCGGCCATGATCGCGCGCTGGATCGGCGCCGCCCCCCGCCAGCGCGGCAGCGCCGAGGCGTGGAGGTTGAGGCAGCCGAGGCGCGGCGCGTCGAGGATCGCCTTCGGCAGCAGCAGGCCGTAGGCGACGACCACCGCGACGTCGGCGGCAAGCGCCGTGAAGGCGGCTTGCGCCGTGGCGTCCCTGAGGCTCACCGGCGTTCTGACCTCCACGCCGGCGGCCTCGGCGGCGACGTGGACCGGCGACTTCCTGGGCGCCATGCCGCGTCCGGCGGGGCGCGGCGGCTGGGCGTAGACGGCCACGACGTCGTGGCCCGCGGCGAGGATCTCCTCGAGCGCGGGGACGGAGAACCGGGGCGTGCCCATGAATACGACGCGGAGCGTCATCGGCGGCCTTTCGCGGTGCGGGTCATGGGGAGCGGCGCGCGGAGCGGGCCGAGGATCAGCCGCGCGCGACCTTCTTGAACTTGCGCACGACGATGTCGCGCTTCAACCGCGACAGGAAGTCGATGATGAGGCGGCCGTCCAAATGGTCCATCTCGTGCTGGATGGCGGTGGCGAGGAGGCCGTCGGCCGTGAGCTCGCGGCGGACGCCGTCGCGGTCGGTGTAGCGGACGGTCAGCGCCGCCGGCCGCTCGATCTCGACCCGCACGTCCGGGATCGACAGGCAGCCCTCCTCGTAGACGCGCTTCTCGGAGCCGAGGCTCACGATCTCGGGATTGATGAAGGTCATCGGCTGGCGCGGCTCGTCGTCGCCCGCGACGTCGAGCACCAGCAGGCGGCGCGGCACGCCGACCTGGATCGCTGCGAGCCCGATGCCGGGGGCGGCGTACATCGTCTCCAGCATGTCGTCGGCGAGCTTCAGCAGGTCCGGGTCGACGCGCTCGATGGCGGCGGAAACCTGCCTGAGCACGGGGTCGGGAAGGGTGACGATCGGAAGTCGGGCCATGGCGGAGAGATAGGATCCTCGGAACTTTGTGGGAAGCGGTGCGTCGTCTTGGCGGGCAGGCATTGACCGGGGCCGCGCGGGACGCCAGGGTTTAGGCATGAGAACACCGTTTCGCAAGCGGGTCCAGCCCGTGAGCCCTTCGTCGGCGCCGCGCGCCGTGGCGGCGGTCGGCACGTCGGCGGCAGTCCTGTTCGGGCTGATCGCGCTTGCCGCCGCCGACGCGGGCGCGCAAGTCCGGTCCGAAAGCCGTCCCGAAAGCCGGCAGCCGGCGGCGGACAGGCGCGCCGTGCCGGCGCATCAGGCCGCGACCGAGCGCCTTGCCGCCGTGAAGAGCTGGGCCTACCAGCTCCAGCACGCCGATCCCGCCGAGATCGCCCGCTCGAGCTATGATCTGGTGGTCGTCGACTACTCGGTCAACGGCGATCCGGCGAAGCCGTTGAAGGCGGCCGACGTCGAGCGGATGAAGAAGAAGCCGGGCGGCGGCCGGCGCATCGTGCTCGCCTACGTCTCGATCGGCGAGGCCGAGGACTATCGCTTCTACTGGAACGAGGACTGGATCGAGACGGCCTTGCCGGCCGCCGGGTCGCGGCCGTCGGCCGGCAGGGCGGGCGGGTCGCCGGCGCCCGAGCCGCCGCCGGGCCAGGGTGGCACGGAGGCCGCAGCCCCCGCCAACTCGCGGCCGGATCGCTGGGTCTCGGCCAAGGCGCCGCCGTGGCTCGGCGACGAGAGCGAGACCTGGGGCGGCAACTTCGCGGTCAAGTACTGGGATCCGGAGTGGCAGGCGCTGATCCACGGCACGCCGCAGTCGTTCGTCGAGCGGGTGCTGGCGCTCGGGTTCGACGGCGTCTATCTCGACCGCGTGGACGCCTACTACGAGCACGTCGACGAGCACCCGACGGCGGCCGAGGACATGGTCGACTTCGTGGTCGGGCTCGCGGCCTCGGCGCGGACGGCGCGGCCGGGGGCGCTGGTGGTCGTGCAGAACGGCGAGGAGCTGTTGACGCGCCCGGCCTACGTGGCGGCGATCGACGCCATCGCCAAGGAGGATCTGCTCTACGGCAGCCCGACCGAGGGCGTGCAGAACTCGGAGGCGCAGATCGCCAACAGCCTGGGCTGGCTGTCGCACGCCCGCGTCGCCGGACGGCCGGTGCTGGTTATCGAGTATCTCGACCAAGAGGACGCGATCCGCGCGGCCCAGCAGGATCTGCTCCAGCGCGGGTTCATCCCCTATTTCGGACCGCGCTCGCTCGACCGGCTGGCGAAGCCGCCCGCCGCGACCGCCGCGACCGTGCGCCCCGCCGACGGCGGGCGGCGATAGCACGGGGTTCGAGGGCCTCAGTCCTCGGCGAGCGGGATCTCGATGCGCCGCAGGCCGCCGCGGGTGACGAGCCGCGTCGGGGCCTCCGCCTCGGACCGGCAGGCGTCGAGCGTGACCGCCGCGTCGTCGCCCGGCTCGTCCGCGTCGCCAGCGCTCCCGATCGAGAGCGCGAGCGTCGTCCCGTCTTCGCCCCCCGGCCTGGCGGGGCGGGGGCCGGGCGCCGGCGCCGGCCGCAGCAGCGCGAACGCGCCGCCGTCACAATCGACGGCGCAGACCGTGCGGCCGCGGTCGAAGCCGCCGCACCAGGACTCCGGTCCGCGCCGCAGCCGCCCGCCGGCCACGACGAGGAGGCGCGCGCGGAACAGCCGCCGCTCGGCGGCAACGCTGGTGCCGCCGCTGCCGCCGCTG
>JAKAML010000299.1 GCA_021812845.1 Pseudomonadota bacterium | reverse complement strand
ACCTGCCGCCGCATCGGCGAGCACGGGCTCGAGATCATCAAGAGGATCGCCGCGGCCAAGAAGGACGGCGAGCCGGTCAACGTCCTGACCCACTGCAACGCCGGCTGGATCGCCTGCGTCGACTGGGGCACCGCGACGGCGCCGATCTACATGGCGCACGACCTCGGCATCGACGTCCACGTCTGGGTCGACGAGACGCGGCCCAGGAACCAGGGCGCGGCGCTGACCGCGTTCGAGCTCGGCAGCCACGGCGTGCCCCACACCATCGTCGTCGACAACGCCGGCGGCCACCTGATGCAGCACGGCAAGGTCGATCTCGTCATCGTCGGCACCGACCGCGTCACCGCCAACGGCGACGTCGCCAACAAGATCGGCACCTATCTGAAGGCGCTCGCCGCGAAGGACACAGGAGTTCCGTTCTACGTCGCGCTCCCGCACTCGACGATCGACTGGACGCTCGACGACGGCATGAAGATCGAGATCGAGGAGCGGGCGCAGGACGAGGTCCTGAAGATGCCGGGCCGGCTCGCGGACGGCACCGTGGTCACGGTCGAGATCGCCGCCCCCGGCTCGCCGGCCGGCAATCCGGCCTTCGACGTCACCCCCGCGCGCCTCGTCACCGGTCTCATCACCGAGCGCGGCATCGCGCCCGCGACGCGCGACGGGCTCCTGAAGCTCTATCCCGAGCGCGGGCCGGCCGCATGAGGCCGATCGCGGCCGCCGCGCCGGCCCTACCCGCGGCACCGCGGCGTCACCATATCCGGCGTGCCGGGTCGCAGCACCCGGGACGAGCGGCCCGCCGCTCCCCGAGAACAGGAAGGAGCCCCGAGATGAAGTCCCTCACCCTCGCCTGCGCACTGGTTCTCGCGACCGCCCTGCCGCTCGAGGCGCATCACGGCTGGGGCAGCTACGACGCCGCCACCCCGGTCACGGTCGAGGGCGAGGTGTTGACCTCGAAGTACGAGAACCCGCACGTCACGCTGACGGTCAAGGGCGCCGACAAGGTCTGGACCGTGACGCTGGCGCCGACCTCGCGCATGGAGAACCGCGGCGCGCTGAAGGACATGGTGGCCGTGGGCCAGAAGGTCACGGCCTACGGCTACCCCTCGCGCGTCGAGAAGGACGAGATGCGCGCCGAGCGGATCACGACCGGCGGCAAGACCATCGAGATGCGCTGATGGATCCGAGCGCCCCCGCCGTGCTCGTGGCGCTCGAGGTCTCGGCCTTCGGCGCCGCGATCCGGCAGTCGAGCTGGATCTACCCGCTGGCCAACGTCGGCCACATCCTGGCGCTCGTCGTCTTCGCGAGCGCCGTCGCCGTGCTCGATCTGAGGCTCCTGGGCGCGTTCCCGGCGACGCGGCCCGCCGACGTCGTCGCGCCCGCGCGGCGCGCGGCGATGGCGGCCTTCGGCCTGATGGCGCTGTCGGGCTTCGTCCTGTTCACCGCCGAGGCGAGCCACGTCGCCTTGAACCCCGTGTTCCAGTTGAAGCTCGGGCTGATCGCGGTGGCGCTCGCGAACGCCGTCGTGTTGGGCCGCATCGCCGAGCGCGAGGCGGACCTGATGCCGGCCCACGTCCCGTTCCGCGGGCCCGTGCGACTGGCCGGAGCGCTGTCGCTCGCGCTCTGGATCTCGGTTGCGGCGTCGGGCCGCCTCATTGCATACGTCTGATCCGGAACCGGGACGGAGCGCGACGGACGATGGCGACGGCGGCGAAGGCGACGAGGGACAGGGCTGCGGGCAGGCGTCGCGGCGCGACGCGATCGGCGGCCGAGGCTGCGGCGCGCCGCGCGGTGATCGAGACCGCGCTCGCCATGAGCCGCTCGGGGCTCTCGCCGGGGCGCTCGGGCAACGTGTCGTGCCGGCTCGGCGACGCCATGCTCGTGACCCCGACCGGCATGGCCTATGAAGCGCTCGCGCCCGAGGACATCGTCCACGTCGGTCTCGACGGCTCGGTCGCGGACGGGCAGCGGAAGCCGTCGAGCGAATGGCGCTTCCACCTCGCCGCCTACCGGGTGCGGCCCGCGATCGGCGCCGTAGTCCACACCCACTCCCTGCACGCCACCGTGCTCGCCTGCGCGCACCGGCCGATCCCGGCCTTCCACTACATGGTCGCCGTGGCGGGCGGAAACGACATCCCGCTCGTCCCCTACGCCACCTTCGGCACCGAGGAGCTGTCGCGCCACGTCGCGGCGGGTCTCGCCGAGCGCAATGCGATCCTGATGGCCAACCACGGCCAGATCGCCGTCGGCCCGACACTCGCCACCGCACTCGAGCTCGCGCACGAGGTCGAGGTTCTCGCCGAGCAGTACTACAAGGTGCTCACGCTCGGCCGACCGGTCGTCCTTCCCGACGACGAGATGCGATTGATGCTCGAGAAGTTCGCGAGCTACGGCCAGAAGGCGCAGGGGTAAGGGTAGGCTGTTCAATGTCCGTTGCACGCCCTAGAATTGGACGGCGGCGTATTGCATTGGGGGATTTCATGGCGTTGAGCGGTATTCCCATGACTTGGGATGTGCTGGCGGCGGCGGCCACTGGGCTCATTACAGCCTTCGGCATAGGGTGGAAATTTCGCGCCGCGCAGTCAGGAACTGCGCTTTCTGACGAGAAGGCCCGCGCGGACTTGGCGCGCCAGCGAGCCGAAGGTCTCGATGTCGACTACCAGAAGTCGAAGGCGAGGCCTACTCTGCGGAGCGAAGATCAAGAGTGGAAGCGGTAGCGTTGAGCCTGCAGAAAGGAATCTCGACGTGCACGTCCGTGATCTACGACTGATCCTCAAGGATCTCGTCGGCGCATTGACCGCATCGGATGCCGCGAAGGCCGCCGACGCCGTCCGTTCGCTTGACGAAGCCATGGATGGACGGGACGCGGAGACGCTCGATGCATTTCTCTCCGATGTCGAGCAGCGGACCCGCCAGGAGTCCCCACCGGTTGCCGGGGACTTGATCGCGGCGCTCAGATCGGCAGGGCAAGACGAAAAACTATTCTTGCTGGCTTTCTCGGCGCTCACATCTGCCAAACTCAAGAAGTCCGATTTGCAAGCGGTGGTGCTCGGCTACACAGAGCGCGTCGACAAGAAGTCTTCCGTCTCCGCGCTACACGATGCGATCAAGCTGCACTTCTATGAGCGGATTTACGACGACGCGACCCACAAGCTGGCGGTTCGCGCGACCCCGTTCTGAATCGAGCCGCCGCCGCCGCGGATCACCCGCCGCCACCCCTGAAATACGGCTCGACCGTGCCCTTGAGCTTCAACGTGATCGGGTTGCCGCGGCGGTCTTTGGTCTTGCCGGCGGCGACGCGGATCCAACCCTCGGACACGCAGTATTCCTCGACGTTGGTCTTCTCGACGCCCTTGAAGCGG
>JAKAML010000298.1 GCA_021812845.1 Pseudomonadota bacterium | reverse complement strand
TCGCCTTGAGCATGTCGGCGAGCGGGCAGCTGTGGGCGCGGGCCGGGGCGGCGGCGGCGGCCGGAGCCGTGGCGGCGCGCTTGCCGCCGGCCTCGGCGGTGGCGGACATGGCGGTCATGGTGGGGATGGCGGCGGCGAGCAGGACGGCAACGGCCGCCAGCGTCTTGCGGATGGACATCGAGATCTCCCGAGTGATGAATTCGTCAGCTGAACCGTGACGGGTAAGCGATTATTTATGTGCGCGATTTCCGTGGGCGCGTCTCGACGCACTGCGAACATGGTTACTGTTATTAGTGAACGACTGCAATATGTTCATCGATTTGATTTATGTGATGCGGAAGCAGTGTATCCGAAAAGCAATGGCAAGAATAAATAATGCCGTCTGCGATAGCACCACGCGCCAAGTCCGGCCGGGTCCGGCCGGGCGCCGTGTCCGTGTTGCAGGGTCATCGATGTTCGTCTTTCGTTCGCCGCATTGATCTGCTGTGGTCCCCCTCGATGCGGGCCTTAACCCTCCCTCAACCATCGCCGCCCACACTGAGGCGTCGCCCCTCGCCGCCCGCCGGCGCGTGACGACGCTCCGCGCTTCCGATTAGAATCCCCGTCGTGTCCCTGTTCCGTGAGTAGCGTCCCATGGCCGAGCGTCGCCGCCCGACTTCGCGTCCCTTCGAGAGCCGGATCGTGCTCGGCGACTGCCTCGAGGAGCTCGGCCGGCTGCCGGATGCGAGCATCGATCTCGTGTTCGCCGACCCGCCCTACAATCTCCAGCTTTCCGGCGACCTCCGGCGGCCGAACGACAGCCGCGTCGACGGCGTCGACCAGGCCTGGGACAAGTTCGCGAGCTTCGCCGCGTACGACGCCTTCTCGCGCGCGTGGCTCGGTGAGTGCCGGCGCGTGCTGAAGCCCGACGGCGCGCTGTGGGTGATCGGCTCCTACCACAACATCTTCCGCCTCGGCGTGGCGATGCAGGATCTCGGGTTCTGGATCCAGAACGACGTCGTCTGGCGCAAGGTCAACCCGATGCCGAACTTCCGCGGCAAACGCTTCACGAACGCCCACGAGACGCTGATCTGGGCCAGCCGCGACCAGAAATCGCGGCCGACCTTCAACTACGAGAGCCTGAAGGCCTCGAACGACGACCTGCAGATGCGCTCGGACTGGCTGTTCCCGATCTGCTCGGGTCCGGAGCGGCTGAAGGACGAGGGCGGGCGCAAGGCGCATCCGACCCAGAAGCCCGAGGCGCTGCTGCATCGCATCCTGCTCGCCACGACGAATCCCGGCGACGTGGTGCTCGACCCGTTCTTCGGCACCGGCACCACCGGTGCGGTGGCCAAGCGGCTCGGCCGGCGCTTCGTCGGCATCGAGCGCGATCCGGACTACGCCAGGGCCGCCGGCGATCGCATCGCGCGGGTGACCCCGCTCGCGCCCGCGGCGGTCGAGGCGATCCGCCCGAAGCGCGCCGAGCCGCGCGTGCCGTTCGGGACCATCGTCGAGCTCGGCATCCTGGTGCCCGGCGCCTCGCTCTACGATCCGCGGCGCAAGGTCGAGGCCGAGGTCAAGGCCGACGGCACGCTGCGCTGGCGCGAGGCGCAGGCCTCGATCCACCGCCTCGGCGCGCTGGTGCAGGGCAAGTCCGCCTGCAACGGCTGGACCTTCTGGCACTTCGAGGCCGACGGCCGGCTGAAGCCGATCGACGTCCTGCGCGAGGAGGCCAAGCGCCAGCTCGGGCTCTCGGCCGGCGCCGGCGGGCCGATCCTCGATGCCGCCGAATAGGCGCCTGCCGCGCGGCGGAGGTCGGTCGAGACAGGGTCGGCCGCGAGCATTTGCCGCCCGCCGCCGAATGGGGTATCACACCGCGTCCAGACATGCCGGCCCCGCGGCCCGGCTCCTAGCACCCGTAGCTCAGCTGGATAGAGTGCTGCCCTCCGAAGGCAGAGGTCGCAGGTTCGAATCCTGCCGGGTGCGCCATCTTCCGTTCTTGTACGCGCCGATCGCGCTCCGACGGGGCGGGCTGTTCGCCCGGCACCCTCGGGAGCTGCAACGCTCGGCGTTCGACGTCTCGCCTCATTCACGACCGCGGCCGGTCCGGTGCTCGCCTCGCCAGCGCGGCTCCGCGATGCAATCTTTACAAGTCACGTAAAGTATGGCCAGTTTCGTCGCCAGGGAGGCCGCGGCGGCGAGGATGGCGAACTTGAGCGCACCCGAGGAGCGATGGAAGCCGGGATCGGATGTCGAGGCGCCGGCACCGCGCCACGACGTGCGCGAGCTGCTGCGCGGTAAGCGGGAGGCGACGCTGGTGCTGGACGGTGCGGCCTATCGGCTCAGGATCACGGCCAGCGGCAAGCTGATCCTGACCAAATAGACCGGCACCCGGCCGGGACCGGAATTATACCGGAGAGCGTCACGTTCGACCTGTGGTCGGCCGTTACGGTCGGAGGCAGCCGCGCGCGGGTTTGGTGGGGCGGCCGCGCGCAAGAAGCAAGTGCGATACCGGCGAGCAGACGTCGAACACAGGTCGAAGACTCTGCTCGCAGGTTTTAGTCATGGACGTATCGCGCCCGCCGGCGCTATGTCCTTCGCCGCGCCGCAGCGCCGGCAGAACTCGGGATGGATCGAGATGCGACTGAACCGTTCCACGAGCCACGCGCTGAGGATCCTGATCGCCTGTGCCGAGGCGGAAGGCGCGCTCGTGAAGACCGCCGATCTCTCCGAGAAGCTCGACATCACGCCGCAGAACGTCTTCAAGATCGTGCACATCCTCTCCCACGCCGGCTTGATCGCGGCGCAGCGCGGCAGGAACGGTGGTGTCACGCTGTCCAGGCCCGCCGCGGAGATCCGCATCGGCGACGTGGTCCGCGCCATGGAGGCGACCGAGCTCGGTATCGACAGCGACGGCCCGGGGCTCGCCGAGGCGACCGACGCCGAGCGCGTATCCGGCGTCAATCGCGTGCTCGACGAGGCGCTGCTCGCCTTCACCACCGTGCTCGACCGCCACACCCTCGCCGACATGGTCGTCGGTCGCCGCCGCACGGCACCCTCGGGCGCGGGGGGGGGGGGAACGACCGGCCAGGCGGCGCACGCCGGCCAAGGCCGCGGCGCGACCCGCGACAAAGCCGCGCATCGAGGGTCCGCGGGTCCGGCGCTGAGACGCCCGCCGGCAGGATTCCCGAGCAATCGCACCCGTCGCGGCGAAGCCTCGAATTAGACCAGTTCTAAGCCTCGCCTCGACCCGCACGGCGTGCTTGACAAGCGTTCGCGCTTGATGTCTTTCTCGACGCGCAAGGTATAGTTTCGATCTGATGCAGGGCCTTGAACCCTGTGAATTGGAGAGACCGATGACGAACACGTCGACGACGGGGCGCCCGCCCCGCACCCGGGCCGT
>JAKAML010000297.1 GCA_021812845.1 Pseudomonadota bacterium | reverse complement strand
GATCTATCGGCGCCACCGCGCGCACGTCGACGCACGACCACTTGCCCGTGCCGTCCGACGGATCGGGGTGCGCCAGCGCCGACACCTCGCAGATGCCGACCACCGCCAGCCCCTCGTTCGAATGGTAGAAGAAGCAGCGGTCGCCGAGCCGCATCGCCCGCATGAAGTTGCGCGCCGTGTAGTTCCTTACCCCCGTCCATGGCTCGCCCGTTTCGCCTCTCGCCACCAGTTGGTCCCATGCGAACGCATCGGGTTCCGACTTCAGCAGCCAGAAGCCGGTCGAGACGGGTATCGGCGCGGGCGGTTTCCTGGCCATGATGCTCGTCGATGTGGGTTCGTGTGGTCGTGATGCGCGGCGGCGGACTTTAGCCGCTGCGCTGCGGCTGGCAAGCCGCGGGGCGGGGTTCGGCCGTGCGTTCCTGCCCGCTCAGCCGCCGCCGTGAGCCCCGGTCGCGCCCGGCGCCATGGCCGGCTGCGGCGGCTCGGCCGCTTCCTGGCCGCCGCCGCGACTGCCCCACGGCCACGACCGCTCGCGCAGGCTCTGGAACACCACGTAGAGCATCGGGATCAGGAAGATGCCGAACACGGAAGCGGCCAACATGCCCGCCAGCACCGGCATTCCGACCGCGTACATGCTGTCGGCGCCGGGCCCGGTTGCGCGCACGAGCGGGACCAGGCCGGCGATGAACGCGAAGCTCGTCATCATCACCGGCCGGAAGCGCTGGTGGGCGCCGGTGATCGCAGACTCGCGGATGCCCTGCCCCTCGGCGCGGCGTGCCAGCGAGAACTCGGTCATCAGGATCGAGTTCTTGGCGGCGAGCGCGATCAGCACCACGATGCCGATCTGCGCGTAGAGCACGAAGCTCATCCGCGTCAGCCACAGGGACAGCATTGCGCCGAGCACGGCGACCGCGACCGACAGCAGCACCGGGATCGGCACGTTCCAGCTTTCGTAGAGCGCGACGAGGAACAGGAACGCGAACACGAACGCGAAGCCGATGACGATCGGCGTCTGCCCGGCCGACAGCTTCTGCTCGAACGCCTGGCCGGTCCATTCGGTGGCGTAGCCGGCGGGCAGCGTCGCCTTCGAGACCTCCTCCATGGCCGCGATCGCCTCGCCCTCGCCCGCTCCCGGCGCCGGGCTGCCGTTGATCGAGACCGCGCGATAGTTGTTGTAGCGGACGACGGACTTCGGTCCGACCGACAGCGACGCGCGCGCGACCGCCGACAGCGGCACCATCTCGCCGTTCTTGTTCTTCACCTGGATCGCATAGATCGACGAGATCGAGCCGCGGTACTCCTTCTCGGCCAGCACACGCACCGTCCAGGTGCGCCCGAACAGGTTGAAGTCGTTGACGTAGTAGCCGCCGAGGGTGGCCTGCAGCGCGCTGAACAGGTCCGACAGCGTGATGCCGAGCACCTGCACCTTGTCGCGGTCGATCTCGAGCTTCACCTCCGGCGTCGCCGCGTCGTAGGTCGAGAATACGCGCGACAGGCTCGGGTTCTGGTTGGCGGCCACGATCAGACCGCGCATGGTGGCAGCGATCGCGGCCGGCTCCTGGCCCTCCAACGCCTCGAGCACGACCTCGAACCCGCCCGCCTGGCCGATGCCGGAGATGGCCGGCGGGTTGAGCGGCAGGAAGAAGCCGTCCGGCAGCGGCGCCAACGCGCGGGCGAGGCGCTGGGCGACGGCGGACGAGTGCATGTCGCGCGTCGTGCGCTGGTCGTAGTCCTTGAGCCGGGCGAACATCACGCCGGCGCTCGGCGAGGTGCCGCCGCCGAGGAAGTCGATGCCCATGATCGACACCACACCCTCGACCGCGGGATCCTGCATGATGATCGCCTCGGCCTTCAGGCCGGCGTCGCTGGTGCGGTTGAGCGAGGCGCCGGGCGGGAGATTGAACACGGTGATGAGGTAGCCCTTGTCCTCCTCTGGCAGGAACCCCGACGGCGTCTTCTGGAACACGAGCCAGGTGGCGCCGGAAATACCGGCCACCAGCACGATCGAAAGCAGCGCCACCCGCACCAGACGGCCGACGATCCAGGCGTAGCCGTCGCCGACGCGATTGATGGCGCCGGTGATGCGCCGCATGATCCCGACCGGATGACCGGGACGCAGCAGCACCGAGCAGAGCGCCGGCGACAGCGTCAGCGCGTTGATCGCCGAGATCACCATCGCCGCCGAGATCGTGATCGCGAACTGGCGGAACAGCACGCCGCTCGACCCCGGCAGGAAGGCGATCGGCACGAACACCGACAGCAGCACCAGCGTGATGGCGACGACCGGCCCCGCGATCTCCGACATCGCCTTGCTCGTCGCCTCCTGCGGCGTCAGGTGCGGCTCCTCCTCCATCACCCGCTCGACGTTCTCGACGACGATGATCGCGTCGTCGACGACGATGCCGATGGCGAGCACGAGAGCCAGCAGCGAGATCGTGTTGGCCGAGTAGCCCATGGCGAGCAGCACCGCGAAGGTGCCGATGACGGCGACCGGCACGGCGAGCAGCGGAATGAGCGTCGCGCGCCAGCGGCCGAGGAACACGAACACGACGAGGGCGACGAGCGCGAACGCCTCGACGAGCGTCATCACCACCTTTTCCATCATCGCCGAGACGAAGGCGGCGGTGTTGTAGATGTAGGAGTAGCCGACGCCCTTGGGGAAGCGCGCCTTCAGATCCTCGAGGCGCTTGGTCACCGCGTTCGCCACCGCCACCGCGTTGGCGCCGGGCGAGAGGTAGATGCCGACCGGGGCCACGGGCCGTCCGGCGAAGCGCGCGATCGAATCGAAGCTCGCCGCCTCGAGCTCGACCCGCGCCACGTCGGAGAGCCTGACCATCGCGCCGTCGGTGCCGCTCCGCACCACGATCGCGCCGAACTCCTCCGTCGTCGACAGTCGGCCCTTGGTCGTGATCGTCAATTGCAGCCGCTGGTCGTCGCTCAGGGGTGCCGCGCCGATGCGCCCGGCCGCGGCCTGCACGTTCTGGGTCTGGATCGCGCTGATGACCTCGCCGGTCGACAGGCCGTAGCTGGCGAGCTTCTGCGGGTCGATCCAGATCCGCATCGCGTAGTCGCGGGCGCCGAAGATCGAGGCGTCGCCGACGCCCGGCACGCGCTTCAGCTCGTCGAGGATGTTGAGGGTGACGAAGTTCGAGAGGAAGAGCTGGTCGTGGCTGTCGTCGGTCGAATGGAACATGAAGACCTGCAGCAGGTCGGTCGACACCTTGGCGATGGTCAGGCCGGTGGTGCGGACCTCCTGCGGCAGCTTCGCCTCGGCGAGCCGCGAGCGGTTCTGGACGTTGACCGTCGCG
This sequence comes from Pseudomonadota bacterium, assembly GCA_021812845.1. Classification (GTDB taxonomy): domain Bacteria; phylum Pseudomonadota; class Alphaproteobacteria; order Rhizobiales; family Hyphomicrobiaceae; genus JAKAML01. The sequence continues at coordinate 75 of JAKAML010000297.1, read as the reverse complement.
ATGTCCGGGTTGGTCGCGAGGTCGAAGCTGACGTTCAGCGTGTAGGAGCCGTCGTTGACGGACGTCGACTTCATG
>JAKAML010000005.1 GCA_021812845.1 Pseudomonadota bacterium | reverse complement strand
CTCGAGATGACCTTGTAAGGTCGAAAGCATAGAGCCCCATGAGGTCCGCTACCGACTGAGCGTCGCCCTCGAAGAGGTGCAGCAACTTTTCCAAATCCTCTGTGTCATAGCGCTCGCGGGACATGGCCTTACGGAAGCGTGTCGGCTCGACGCCCCGGTCACTCAACACCTTGGTCATGGTCTCACCGCGCTCACGGGCTCGACGTGTGAGTTCGTCACTCAAGCTGACGGGCATGTCGAATCTCTCCTGGTGGCTGGCGACATCTTGCACAAGACGGCGCGACTTGGAAGCAACCTTGACGTCGCGACATCTCGCCTGATGTGACGATAGTGGACACATGGAAATATTTTGTTACTGGACAGCCAGAATTAGCGGTCATAATCCAGTGCGTGACAGAAAGATCGTCACAAGACGACACAAAAGAAAGCCGCCGACCGCTCTTGGCCGACGGCTCGCTATGAACCGGTGTCGTCCGTTCCAGCGGCCGGACACCATAGTCCCGAACGAGGCGTCTCCGCCCCCTCCGGTCAGCAAGGACGGTTTAGGCGGTTCGGCGTCACTTGTAAAGCAAAGGACACGCCATGCGTTACGCCGCAACTATTGGCCTCGCCGCCCTCGCTACTGTCGGAACTCAGTCTGGTACGGCGGCTGCCAAGGGCACCACGAAGGACACCGCCAGCTTGGTTGCCTGCGTTAAGCTTGCCGCGAAGTCTCGTGCTGCCGCCGCCGTCTGTGTGACGAAGTGGGTCGGCACGAAGTGGGCGGAACACGAGGTGATGAAATTCATCGAGTGCATCTATGACGGCAATTCGGTTCACGAGTGCGCGGGCATCGTGAAGCCCGAGGCGAAGTAAGGCTGTCGATGGACGGGTGAGTGCGGGAAACCCGCTCGCCCGCCCCTCGATCTATAAGGCGAAAATGGTGCTGCCGGTGAGGATTGAACTCACGGCCTCTCCCTTCATCACACTACCCGTTTCGGGCCGCCCCGTTCTCCGGAAGGAGGGCCTCCGTGCGCGGAGGCGGGGCGTTCGTGCGCTGGACCATCCCTTCATCATCAGTTCGCGACCGAGGTCCCGAACCCTTAGATGCCACCCGTCTGGCCTCTACACCTTCCTGAACTGAGCGACGCTCGCTTCAGGCTTGGCTCGGGATTGGCGTGGGGCCGTCGGCGCTGATGCGCGTCCGGCCCGTTAGCTTTCCCCGACTTTGGGTGGTGTTGCCCCGACCGTTTCCGGCCGGGCTGGCAAAAATCTACCAAGGGAGTGCTCTACCACTGAGCTACGGCAGCTTATTTCCTTCGTTCTGCTACCCCGGCTGCTACCCCAGGGCCTTCGTGAAACTCTCAAGTCCTTGTAACGGCTGCATAAATGCAGGGTAGATCATCCCCTTACCAAGGGAGTGCTCTACCACTGAGCTACGGCAGCGTCGCGGGCGGCGGGCGGCGCGGGGGATCCCGCGGGCCGCGCAAAGCCTCGCACCTCCGATCCGCGGGAGCGGCGAAGTCGGCGGACACTGCCACAAGCCCCCGCGCCGGGCAAGTCGCTCGTCGCACCCGTTTGCGGGTATCCCCAGCGGGTGAACCGGCGTGCCGCGGGAACCGTGATCGCCGGCGGCAACGACGGCTGCACCGGTTGCCCGAGCGGTTGCAGGACATGATACACTTGTCATATGCGATCTATGCGCGGCACCCGCCCGGCGACCTCGGCCCGCTCTCGGGCAACCGCCGATCGACGCCCCGCCCGACACGCTCGAGCCAACCGGACCGACCATGACCAGCGGTGACGCCCCGACCGATGCCGCCGAGGCCGGTCCAAAAGGCAATCCCGACGATGGCCTCGAGCACGGTCCCGAGCGTGGCCGTGGACCCGCCCGCCCCGGCCGCCGCTCCCCAGCCGACCCCGCGAGCGGCGGGCCAAGTCCGAGGTCACTGCGCAAGGCCGAGCGCGCGGAGCGGCTCGAGGACGAGTTGCGCGCCAACCTGCGCCGTCGCAAGGACCAGGCCCGCCTGCGGGCAGCCCAGGAGACGACATCGGGTGCCGCGGCCGGAGGCGCAGAGCCCGCCGGGTGTCCCGGTGCCGCCGACGACCAGGGCGAGGACGAGAGCGCCGGAACCGGCCGAGACGCGCGCCCGGAGCAAGGCCGCTCGAGCCACGGTGACTGACACTACCGCCGGACCGTCTCGTCGGGTGCGAGCGCGCGGCGGAGCCCGTCCGCGAGCAGCACGGTGAAGCGGCCGCGGCCCGCGGCGTTGAGATGGGTGAAGCCCGCGAACTGGTCGTCGGGGAGCGTCGCCGGCAGCGCCAGCACGTCGGTCGGCGCGGCGCCGATCGCGGCCGCGAGGCGGCGCAGGGTCTCCTCGCGCGACGGCTCCGTCGCGGCGCCCGCGCAACCGGCCGGGAGCGGCGTGAGCCCGACCAGGGCCCGCGCCGGCGCGAGCGCGGCAAGCTCGCGGCGGAGTGTCTGCAGCCGCGCGGCGATCGGCTCTGAGATGCCGAACGTGAAGCCCGCGGACGGACATCTGACGCTCGAGGAGGGGTCGGTGACCGTACCCTGCCCCGACTGCACCGCGCGCCGCAGGCCCTCGGCATCGCCGTACATCCGCCCCCAGGGTCCGGGCATCGGATACCGGCCGAATTCGCCCAGCGCCAGCTTCAGGCGGCGGCGCAGGTTGGCGCCGAAGCGCTGCGGCGGCCATGCGCCGCCGAGCGCAGCTTGCTCGAACTCGTTGCCGCGCAGCTCGTGGCCGAGCACCCCGCCGTGGACCAGCACGACGACGACGCGCGGCCGCGTGCCCGCCGCCCGCGCCCTGCCGACGAGCGCGCCCCAGCCGGCGGGGCCGACGTTGCCCATGGTCGAGAGCGACTGGACCGATCCGCCCATGAGCCGTGCAAGGCGCGGCGCATCGACGCCGACAAGGCCCGAGCTGTCGCCGGTCAACAGCACGTCGGCGTCGAGACGGCGCGCCGCACGATCCGCCTGCGCGTCGAGGATCGTCTCGTCGATGCCGTAGGCCGGAACGCCCGTTCGCATGGCCCACGTCTCGCCGGCGACGAACGCGAGCCCGGCGATCGCCAGGGGCGCCAGGATCCGAAACGCGACGGTGGAGAGGATCGGGGACATGGCCGGGGACATCGGGACAGGGATCTTTGCCTCAGAACTGGAAGTAGATGAACTGGACCTTGAACTGGCCGGCGAAGAGGAGGATGCCGAACATCAGCGCGGCGGTCACGGCGGTCGACCTCGCACCGCCGAGCCCGAGAACGACGTAGGGATCGCCCGTGCGCCACTGCGCGATCTCGACCGCGGCGACGGGGGCGGCGAGGACCAGCACCAGCAGCACGACCGCCGAATGCCAGGCGCCCCAGGCGAAGTGGTCGAGGTTGGCGAGGGCACCGAGCGTCTCCATGCGGAAGACCATCCAGCCGACGACGACCACCACCATCGTCAGGAGCCAGGTCGCCGCCGCCGGCAGGCGCTGCACGAGGCCGACGCGCGAGGCCCGCCGCGCCACCGCCAGCGCCCCGCCGTGCAGCAGGCCCCACACCACGAAGTTCCACGCCGCACCGTGCCAGAGGCCGGCCAGCGCCATGGTCGCGAGCAGGTTGAACTCGGTCCTCAGCGGCCCCGCGCGATTGCCGCCGAGGGGGATGTAGACGTAGTCGCGCAGCCACCGTGACAGGCTCATGTGCCAGCGCCGCCAGAAATCCTGGATCGAGGTCGCGAAATAGGGGCGGTCGAAGTTCCACACGAGCTCGATGCCGAACAGAGCCGAAATCCCCTTCGCCATCAGGCTGTAGCCGCAGAAGTCGGCGTAGATTTGCGCCGTGAACGCGAGCGTGCCGGCGACGAGCGAGGCGGCGTTGGTGTTGGCGTGATCGAAGCCCGCGTCGACCAGGGGGCCGAGCGGGTCCGCCACCACGACCTTCATGAAGGTGCCGAGCACGATCAGCCAGCTTCCTTTGGCGACCGCGTCCGCCGACAGACTCCGCGGCCGCTCGAACTGCACGAGGAGCCGCGCGCCGCGCTCGATCGGGCCGGCGGCGACCTGCGGGAAGTAGGCGACGAAGCAGGCGAACGCGAGCGGATCACGGCGAGCCGCGAGCTCGCCGCGGGAGACGTCGACGAGATAGGCTATGAGCTGGAAGACGTGGAACGAGATGCCGATCGGAAGTGCGAGCCCGAGGAGGGTCGGATCGGCGCGGAAGCCCAGCGCCGCCAGCGCCTCGACGACGTTGAGGACGAAGAAATCGTAGTACTTGTAGACGAAGAGAACGCCGAGGTTGGCCGTGATGCCGGCGATGAGGAGGACTCGGCTCATCTCCCGGCGCCGCTCGATGGCGAGACCGAGCGTGAAGTTGACGACCGTCAGCCCGACGAGGAGCGCGAGCCAGGTGAGGTTGGTCCAGCCATAGCAGACCCAGCTCGCGATCAGGAGCACGACGTTCTGCGGGACCAGCCGGTCCCTGAGCAGCCAGTATAGGGTAAGCGAGGCGAGGGCCAGCACCACGAAGGGGAGGGATACGAACGACACCGTGCGCTCTCAGTGCAGTCTGATCGGTTGAGACGGGCTGGAAGCTCGGGCAATGCCCATCGCGGCGGCACGATAAAGGTTCGGCGGCGAACCTACGGTATCCCGACCCCGCTCGCCAGCCCCCTTTCGCCGCCACGCCGCGGCCAACCGACCAGCCGGCAACACGGCGCGCGCGGCGGTCGAGGACGACATCGCGGACCTCGGGACGCGGCGATGCCCGGCGTGCGCAACCCTGCCCGCGACGTGGATGGCGGCCAAGCCCGACGCTTGCCGACTTTCTGTGGCCGGGGTCATTGACGCGATCTGCACCATACGGAATATTGAGCCGTTGTTCGGGGCGAGGGCGCGCGTCGGCATTCCAGATCCGACGTCGAGCGATTTCCGTTCGCGTGCTGCCGATCGTTGCGGCACGACCCCGAAGACCCGAGGGCTTGCGGACCGGCGCCAGGATGCGGGGGGATCGGATGCAACAGGACGAGCGTGCCGCCGCACGGTCCTTCGGTCGCGCCCTGGCTTCGCCCGCAACCCATCCCGGTCCGGCGCCGGACGCGCACCGATTCCGACCGCGCCGCGCATTCCGGATCTGGTGCAGGCGCGTCGGATCAGCCTTCATCGCCATCGCGGCCGCCACGGCCGCGGCGACCATCGGGCTTCGGGACGCCGCCGCCGTGCCGAAATGCAGTCCGGCCGAGATCGAGCAGGCGGCTAAGAACGTCTACGATACCGTTCCCAAGAAGTGCGCGGCGCACGCCAAGAACCCCGTGTTCTACGGCCTCACCGCCTATCTCATCGCGCTGACGCAGGCCCCGGAGGGCAAGAAGTTCTGCGCCGCGGTCGCGACGGCGAAGGCCGAGGGCGAGAAGGCCAAGAACAAGCTGCTCGACCTTTACGGCGAACTCGACGAGGAGCAGCAGAAGGGGCTCAAGGAGAAGCTGCCGATCCTCTCGGACGGCGCGAGCACGGCACAGGACGCGCTCGACGGGCTGGCGCTCGTCGACTGCGCCTGCATCGTCGCGCAGTGGGAGGCGCCGGCCGATCTCTATGTCGAGCTCAGCACCTGCGTCGCCGACGGCGTCTGCCAGGCGCAGGACTGGGCGCACGACAACATCTCGCCAGACTTTCCGAGCTGCACGCCGGCACCGCCCGAGGCGCCCTCGAAGATCGAGTGCAACGTCGATCCGCGCGTCAAGAAAGGCGCGTTCTACGAGCTGGAGAAGCCCTACGTGGGGTTCAATTCCGGCAACTCCTGCAAGGATCCCGGCTACGTCTGCGTCGGCAGTCTGTGCTACGCCAAGGATCTGCTGGTCAAATCGAAGTCCACTGCCTTCGTCGGCACCAACACCTACTGCTACTGCCCGCCGCACATGCAGCAGATGGACTGGTTCCAGGACGCGAGCGGCTGCATCAACTTCCTCAAGTGCGCCTGCCCTGCCGGGACGAAGCCGCTCGGCGCGACGGGGCCGCAAGCCTTTCTCTGTGTCTGTGACAAGACCGGCCTGCCGCCGGAGGCGGACGGCTCGTGCCCGAAGCCCGTGGTCTGCAACTGCCCGCCCGGCGAGGTCGTGCTGGCCAAGGACGACAAGGCGGGCACCTGCACCTGCGGCTGCGCGGACGGGCAATTCAAGCTCGGCGGAAAGTGCGTCGCCCCGTGCGGCAAGGAGGGCAACGTCATGATGGCGGACGGCCGCTGCTGCCCGCCGTCGAGCGCCACCACTTGCGGCACGTGCTGCCCCGCCGGTCTGAAGCCGAGCGACGACGGCACGACCTGCATCGCCCATTCGGCCGTCCAGACCAAGATGCCCGAGGGCTTCAAGCAGTCGAAGTCGACCGGGAAACCGATCAAGTTCTAGGTGCTCACATGCGCTCACTCGGCCGTTCGATCGGTCTGGCCCGGGCCCGCACCAGCGGCGTCCTGTGGATCGCCGCACTGCTGACGGCGAGCGTGGCGATCGGCGACGGCCGCGCCCAGCAGCAGCCGCAGTCGCAGTCGCAGTCGCGGGGCATCCTGGCGCCGGGCGACGCGGCGGTGGCCGGCTTCTCCGGTGTGCGCGCCCCGGTGCGCATCGCCAAGGGCGAGGATCCCGCCGAGCAGACGTTCATCGATCTCGACGGGCCTTCGCTGCGCTTTCTCGATCTCGCGCGGATGGGCGGACCGCTCGACGCCCGGCTGGTTCCGGCGCCGAAGCCGGTGACGATCGTCGCCGGGCAGATCGGGCAGGTGTTCGGCATCGCGCTCGACAACCGCACGCCGCCCAACGTCTACGTCGCCGCCAGCTCGGCCTACGGCCTGCCGATCGCAGCCCCGTCACCGCATGACGGGGCGCTGCGCCACATCCGCAAGGGCAGGCCGGGCGCGACCTTCATGCCGGGCCTGTGGGGCGGCGGCGACCCGAAGGGCGGTCCCGGCTCGATCTGGCGGATCGACGGTGTCACCGGCGCGGTGAGACTGTTCGCCAATCTCGGCGACGCCGGCAACTCCGGCGCGGCGCTCGGCGGTCTCGCCTACGATCCCGATTCGACGACACTTCTCGCCGTGGACCGCGAGACCGGCATCATCCACCGCATGGCCCTCGACGGCAGCGAATGGTCCCGCTACGACCACGGCGTCGAGGGCCGCAGGGCCGCCGGCCTCGGGCCCGTGCCCTACGATGCCGGACGGCGGCTCGACGTCTCGAGCGCCGGGTTCGACAGCGAGCGGCCGGCGACCTGGGGCCTCGCCCCGCCCGGGCGGCGCGTGTTCGGCATCGGCGTCCACGACGGCCGCCTCTACTATGCGGTCGCCGACGGGCTGCAGATCTGGTCGTTCGCCCTGTTCCGCGACGCCGAGCGCCGCGATCCGCGGTTCGAGTTCGCCGTCCCCCCCGCGGCCGCGCCGACCGAGATCTCCAAGATCCTGTTCGACGACGCCGGCCGCATGATCCTGGCCGAGCGACCGGCGCCGACCGGCGCCTTCGATTTCAACACGCTCGCCGTGCCCAACGTCGGCCGTGTCCTGCGCTACGCGCTGGTGGCGAGCGGGCCCGGCGCGCCACGGGTCTGGCAGCCGGACCCGGCCGACTACGCCATCGGCTTTCCCGAGCATCTGACGAACGCCAACGGCGGTGCGGCCATCGGCTTCCCCTACGACGCCGAGGGCTTCAGGGACCGGTCGACCTGCGGCGGGTTCCTGTGGTCGACCGGCGAGGAGCTGCGGCGCAGCGCCGACCGCGCGCTCGGGGCCCGGCTCGGCCTCGCGGGACCGGCGGCGGTCAACGGCCTGCAAGGCAATCCGCTGTCGATGCTGCGGCCCGGGAACGAACCGCCCCTGCGCACCTACTTCATCGACTACGACGACCGCCTCGACGAGACGATCGTCTCCGGCCACCTCGGCGACGTGGCCATCTGGCGGCCGTGCGGACCATCCGTCGCGGGCCGCTGGCAGATGCCGGGCTGGATGCTCGGATGGTCGTGGTGGGGCGAGGGCGGTCCCGTTCCGTCGGCGCCCGGACACTCCTGCCCGGCCGACCAGCAGAAGCCCGGCATCACTTGCTGCCCGAAGGGCACCGCGCCCGACAAGGCCGGGGCGTGCAAGCCCTGGTGCCCGAACGGCGCCATGGACCTCGACAGCCAGAAGCTGTGCGGGTTGGGCTTCGACAATGCGACCCACGATCCGTCGAAGCCGGGCGACCTCGCGTGTCTCGGCGGCGCAAGCCCGAAGCCGGGGCTCGGCCTCGTCGCCTGCATCGAGCATTCGCCCGTCTTCGGAGCACCGGTCTGCGCCGCGGGCTTCGCCAAGAAGCCCGTCGCCGGCAACATGTCGGTCTGTGCGCCGACGCCGCAGCAGTCCGCCTGTCCGCCGGGGCAGCAGGTCAGCCCGATCGACGGCGGCTGCCATGCGCTGTGCGCGGGCGGCATCGCCTGGCCCGGCAAGCAGTGCTGCGCCGAGGGCTCGGCGGTGAGCGCCGCCGGCAAATGCTGCCCCGCGGGCGCCAAGGTCGACCCCGCGACCGGCCAGTGCCAGCAGCAGGTGGCGATGCCGGCCTGCCCGCCGGGCACCAAACCCGGTGCGGCGAGCCCCGGCTGCGTCTCGACGGGCGATGCCTGCCCCGAGGGCAGCAAGGCCGACCCCAAGTCCGGCGCGTGCCTGAAGGAGATCGCCTTCTGCGTCGGCGGCGGCAAGCCGGACCCGGCCACCGGCAAGTGCCCGCCGGGGTCCGCGCCGCCGCCTTCGGGCTGCCCGGTCGGACTCGTGGCGGCATCGCCCGGCGCGGCCTGCTGCCCGCAGGGACAGGCACCGGGCGCCAAGGGGCAGTGCACCATCGCGTCCTGCCCGGCGCCGGCCAAATTCGTCGCCGGCACCTGCTGCACAGCGGAACAACTGGCGCCGGGCGGCGACTGCGCCGCGAAGGTCTGCGGCAAGTCGAAATCGCTGCTCCAGCCTGACGGCGTCTGCTGCGCCGGGGCCGACGTCTACAAGGATGCCAGCGGCGCCACCGCCTGCTGCACGACGGGCGAGGTCGTCGACGGCAAATGCAAGAAGCCACCACTGACCGGGATCCCCGCCGACCCGACCTGCGGGTCCGGCTACCAGACGGCGTCGGACGGGGTGTGCTGTCTGGCGTCGCAGCTTACCGCGGGCGGCCAGTGCTGCCCGGCCGACCAGAGCCCGTCCGGTCCGGCCAAGACGAGTTGCGCGCCGACCCACACCGCCGGTCCGCCGGCGACGCCACCCTCCGACAACGGCGGGCCGACCGGCAAGGTCTGCTGCGCATCCGGATCGGTGCCGGTCGCCGCCGGCGGCTGCTGCGCGCTCGCGCAGCTCACCGGCACCGGCGTCTGCTGTCCGGCCGGACAGACGCCGGACCCGAAGCGGCCCGGACGGTGCGGGCCGCCGACGGCGACGCCCGTGCTCGTCAAGGAGACCCCGCCCCAACCGGCCTGCGCTGCCGGTTTCAGCGAGATGCCCGACGGCTCGTGCTGCAGGACGAGCAACGTGAGCAAGGACGGCCTGCGCTGCCTGCCGCAATCCGGCAAGGAGACGGTGGCACCGGCGGGTCCGATCCCCGTCCCGGTGCCGATCCCGTCGAAGAGCAAGGCCGCGCCGGACGACGATGACGACGACGACGATGACGACCGCCGGAAGTCGGCGCGGCAGAAGGCGCCGTCCGGCGATGCCCGCCGCGACCGTCAGCCCGAGCGGGGCCGCGACAGCGAGCGGCGCGAGTTGCCGAAAGTCGAGCCTGCGAAACGCGAGCCGCCGAAACCGGAGCCGACCAAGTCCGACCCACCCAAGTCCGACCCACCCAGGCCGGATCCAGTCCGGCGCGAACCGCCGAAGCCGGAGCCGCCGAAGCGCGAGGCTCCGAAGGCAGAGCCGCCGAAGCGCGAGGCGCCCAAAGTCAACAAGCTCGTCGTGCCGAAGGTGCTCAAGGTCGTGCCGGCGAACAAGAGGCAGGAGACCAAGCCGACGACCCGGCCGGCGCAGCAGAACATCCGCTGAGCACGCGGCCCGACGGCACGCGCGGCGGTCCTGGCCGTACTGGCGGGCGCGGTGTGCCATAATTCCAGGCACGTCGCATTCCCGTTTTTTGCCACCATTCCGTGGTCATCAACGTCGGTAGCCCCCGACGTGATGCCGAGACTGGGCGTTCGCAGACGAAGCCCTCGACCGCGCCGCCGACAGTCCGCCCACGTTCCGCGCACCGGAACCACCATGCCGCCCCCTGCCGCCACGACCGTCGCCTATGTCATCGCCGCCCGCCGCTCGGCCCTCGGCCGCGTCGGCGGCCTGCACAAATCCCGCCGCGTCGAGGAGCTGGCGGCGCCGGTGATCGCCGCCGCGCTCGCCGACGCCGGCATCAAGCCGCGCGAGGTCGAGGAGGTCATCGTCGGCAACGCCAGCGAGGGCGGCAATCCGGCACGCCTCATCGCGCTCGCGGCCGGCCTCGCCGAGACCTGCGCCGCCTCGACCGTCGACCGCCAGTGCGGCTCCGGCCTCGAGGCGATCCTGAGCGCCATCCGCGTGGTCCAGTGCGGCGATGCCGAGATCGTGGTCGCGGGCGGTGCGGAATCGATCTCCAATGCCCCGTGGCGGATCGCCAAGCCCAAAAGTCTGCACCAGATTCCGCGCTTTCTCGGCCTCGAGCCCGGTTCCCAACCGGATGAGGACGAGCCGCCACAGGAGCTCGAGGCCGCCGAGGCCATGTCTCAGGCGCTCGGGCTGTCGCGCGGCGAGCAGGACGCCTGGGCGCTGAAATCCCATCTGCGGGCCGCCGCCGCGCGCGAGGCGCGGCGCTTCGTCGGCGAGATCGTCCCCTTGCGCGGCAATGCCGAGGAGGCGCGCGACCAGAGCGCCGTCGAGCCCGATCTCGAGGATCTCGAAAAGCTGCCGCCGGTGCTCTCGCCGGAAGGCAGCCTGACGGCCGGCAACACGAGCACGCTCCACGACGGCTCGGGCTTCGCGGTGATCGTGTCGGAGCGCCAATGGCAGCGCCTCGGCCAGCCTCCGGCGCTCCGCCTCCTTGCCAGCGCCACCCAGGGCGTGGGCCCCGACCGCGACCCCCTGGCGCCGGTCGAGGCCGCGCGCAAGCTCATGACGCGCTTGCCGGATCTCGACATCGCGAGCATCGGCGTCGTCGAGCTCAGCGAGAGCTCGGCCGCGCAGGCGATCGCTGTCGGCCGCGAGCTCGGCATCGACGCCGACCGCATCAACCCCGATGGCGGCGCCGTGGTGCGCGGCCATCCGCACGGTGCCGCCGGCGCCATCCTGGTCGTGCGCCTCTATACACACCTGGTTCGCGCCGGTGGCGCCGGGCGGCCGCAGCGCGGCCTGGCGCTCGTCGGCACCCGCGGCGGCATGGGTCTCGCCGCGCTGTTCGAGGCGACGCGCCGCTGATCCCGGGTCCAACCGGCACCGATCGGTCGCGGCCGTCCACAGCCTTCAGGTTACATTCAGGCAACAAAGACGATCTTTCGCAGGATCGCCGCATTCTTGACGCGTAGATCCGCGGCAAAAGGCGCGAACTACGGCGTCCGGTCCCGTCAGGGGTTGCGGCGGCGGACCGGACGGCACACTTTCTCCCGAATGGCATCGCGCGGCGCACGACCGGCAACGGGGACGACCCGCGCCGCCGTCACCGTGAACGGTGGCCCGGGCGGCGCCGGCAAGACAGAAGCCGGGTCCCGGTGAACGGACCAGGGTAACCGGCACGGAGGGGTTGAGGAATGGATCTCAAGGCGCTGGTGACCTGGCTCTCGGACAACGGCACGTCACTGATGGTCGGCGTTCTGGTCTTCGTCGCCATCGGCCTGCTGCTCAGCTCGCGCCCCGCCAAGCGGGTCTACCGCGCCGTCGAGGACACGTTCTTCTCGAACTGGCAATTGGCGCTGCTCGGCACGACGAGCATCGTCCTGTCCCTCGTGGCCGGCTACACGACGTTCGACGGGCTCAGGAATTTCACCGGCGGTGGCCTCCTTTCGCTCATGGCCACCATCGGCATCCAGGGCGTGATGCTGGTGACGGCGTGGCTGATCGGCGAGAGCTTCGCCACCGGCATGAACCGGCGCACGGCCCAGGGCACGGGCAGCTGGGATCTGCTCGCCACCGGCCTGTTCGCCATCCTCGCGCTCGTGGCGGTGACGGTCTGGGCCGGCCAGGGCTCGACGCGCGCCGCGGTGGCGACGTCGAACTGGTTCGAAAGCTCGACGGCCCGCACCATCCAGGATTTCGCGCTCTACGGCGCAGTGACCGCGCTCGCGTTCGCGCTCGTCATCGCGATGACCAAGAGCGACATCGGCGGCGGCTATATCCAGAGCGTGCGCATCATCGTCAAGAACGTTGTGCTGTGGGTGATGTTCATCGCCTGCATGTCGGCGAGCGTGTTCTTCTCGTTCGATTCCCACTTCAGCGGCATCTTCCCGCACGCCGAGCGCGTGCGCGCGTCCGAGCTCAGGGCGCAAAACCAGGTGGCCGGCATCGTCGCCGACATCGGAACCACGATCACGGTCAAGCGCCTCGGCGAGGCGGAGACGTTGTTCACGAGCGACGGCTGGCAGAAGTACGACGAGACGATGTCCTCCATCGCCCGCGCCGCGCAGGGCTCCGGCGCCGAGATCGAGGCCTATTTCAATGCCGTCGTCGAGGACAAGAACCGCGCCATCAAGCAGCAGCAGGAGCGCATCACCACCGCGCAGTCGAGCCAGGCCGGCCTGCAGACACGCAAGACCTCGCTGACGGACGAGCTGTCGCGGATCGAGGCGGAGCGGCCGGCGCTCGCCTCCGACTACGCCGAGAAGAAAGTTGCGCTCGAGGCCCGCATCAAGGAGGTCGACGCCAAGCGCGTCGAGGCGATGGCCGAGGACAAGGGAGTCGAGGGTACGGGCAAGGCCGGCCGCGGCCCGGTCTACCGGCAGCGGGTGGAAGAGCTCGGCAAGCTCCAGGACTACGTGAAGATCGGCGAGGAGCGCGCCCGCGACGCCAAGAAGCGCCTCGACGCGGCCGAGACGCGGATCGCGCAACTGAAGCGCGAGCTGGCTGCGGTCGACGGCGACCTGTCGCGCTACAAGGGCGAGACCGAGACCGCCGAGCAGCGCATCAGGATGGCGCAGGAGACGGCGCTGGCCGATCCCAAGACCCGCCTCGATCCGTCCCGGCTCGTGCCGCTGTTCGAGACCGCGCGGGCGGAGTTCCGCCAGGAGCCGACCGCAGACCGGCTCGCCCGACTGCAGCAGCAGTGCAGCCAGATCTACACGGCGATGTCGACCGCGACCCCCGACACCAAGAAGAAGGTGGCGGGCCTCGACTGCGAGCCGAAGCAGGCGTCGGAGGCGGCCGCGCTCGTGTTCGCGCTCAATTCGGGCATCGAGGCCTTCAACCGGAGCTGCTCGGGCGGCGACAAGCTCGCCGATCTCAAGACCACCGACCAACTGTTCGGCTTCGCCCGCAAGTGTCTCGCCGACAGCGGCCTGCCGTCGCGCGAGACCGACAAGCTGCGCGACCAGATCAACTTCATCGAGCTCAATCGCGACGACAAGGCGCACCGCTTCGTGGTGACCTGGAACGCGTTCGGCGACGGAAACCGCCTCGCCTACCTCGCGCTCGGCATCGCCGTCCTGATCGACAGCCTGGTGTTCATGTCGGGCCTGTTCGGCGCCAATGCCATCCGCTCGCCGTTGTCCGACGTGCCGAGCATGAAGGCGCGCTCGGCCCAGCAGCTCGAGGCGATCATCGAGAACGCGCTGCTGCCCGATCGGTTCCGCAATGCCAAGCTGGTGCTCGGCACGCTGCATCCGATCACCAACACCGAAGGCTTCGTCGCGGAGGTCGACACGCGCACGCTCGATCCGGAAGCGTCGGCGCGCGTGCGCGAGGTGCTGTCCGCCGGCTCGACGATCGGCGCGGTCCGGCGCGAGGGCGGCGTCTATCTCGTGCGCGAGGAGCTGATGCAGTTCCTCGCCATCGTTGCCAAGCGCGCCTACGACAAGGGCAAGGGCAAGTTCGAGGAGGACATCGCCCAGTCGATCAAGGCGGAGGAGCTCGAGAAGACGGTGTCGGTGGCGCTGTTGCCCGACATCCGCCATGCGGCGGACATCGTGCTCGGCAACCTGCACCCGATCGCGGATTCGCACTTCCCGGGATTCACCTCCGAGCTGCGCATCAACGAGATCGAGGCCGCCCCGGACCGGCTCGTCGCGCGCCGCGTGCTGAACGCCGGCTCGACCCTCAACGTGGTCCGCCAGTCGACGGACAAGTCGAACAAGATCATCCCGGACTACTATCTGCTGCACGCCGAGCTCTACAAGACGCTGGCCCGCATTCGAGCGCGCACCCTGTCGGGCGGCTATCACACGCCGCAGATCCAGGGACCCTCTGCGGGCGTGCGCGACGGCGGCAGCCTCCACGGCGCGGAGCCGCGGCTCGCGGCGCAACCGCAGCAGAAGGCGCTGCCGCCGCAGCGGCCGGCGGCCAGCGACATCCCGCCGGCCCGCCCGCCGGCCGACGCGTTCAGCCCACGCCCCGACGGCTTCCCCGAGAACGTCGCCTACGAGCAGAAGCGCGGCTTCGTCGCGGCGCTCGTGTCGGCGATCGGCGTCGAGCCCGTATCCTTCCTCGATCTGTCGGGCGAGGCGTTCGGCGCCGCGGTGGCCGCCAGCGAGGCATTCGACCGGGCCCGGCAGTCGAACCAGCTTCTCGACCGCGGCCTGACCGAGCGTGACGAGCGCGCCCGCGTCCAGCTCGACCAGGCGTTCGACCGCATCGAGGGCCGGCTCCGGCCGGGCGATGCGCGCGAGCGGCAACTGCTCGTCGACGCCTACACCGACATCGACCAGAACTGGCTCGTCATCATGATGCTGCCAGGCGGGCCCTACGAGAGCCTGCTGCAGTCGATCGTCGAGATCCTCGAGGAGGACAACGGGTCCGGGCAGCTCCCGGCCGACAAGAAGGAGCTGTTCCGCCTGGCGAAGCGCCTCCAGTCCGCGCTCGTCCCCAACAACCGCGACAACGTCGAGGCGTGGCAGCACCTCGCCCTCGCCCTCGGCCAGCAGGGGCACGGCAACTACACCCAGGCCGGATACGACGACGACGGCAAGCGGACGCTGAACTGAGCGCCGCGCTGCGCTGCGAGGCGACCGCGGCCGGGGCATTCCCCGGCCGTTTCCATCGGTGAGCGCCAGCGCGACCGACGCCGGCACGGCTCCGCCACCGCCGCTCGGCGGCTCATACCGGCGAGCGAAATCTTTGACTTGCGTCTCGTCTGCCGCTCACCGGTATGAGTCTTTGCTTGCG
>JAKAML010000296.1 GCA_021812845.1 Pseudomonadota bacterium | reverse complement strand
TCGAGTGCCCCGACCTTGCCGAGCGAGCGGAGGCTCGCGAGCAGGCGCTCGCCGTCGATCGACGGCATGACGTCACGACCCATGGCCTTCTCCCCCCGTCCCCCGCCCATCGACGAGCTGCCGGTACAGCTCCGGATCGGTATCGGCTTCGCTGCCGAAGAACAGCAATCGGCTGTCGCTTCCGAGCCCCAGCGCCCGCCGAGCCGCAGGGTCCCTCGCGGCACCGATCGCCGCGGCGAGTCCGGCTACCGCCGATTCGCCGGCGACGACCGCGGGATCGCCGGCCAGCGGCCGCGCCAGCAGCCGCATGGTCGCGATCGCGGCAGGGTCGTCGACGGTGCAGAAGGCGTCCGCACCATGCGCCAGGATGTCCCAGGCCAGCAGCGAGACCTCGCCGCACGCCAGCCCGGCCATGATGGTGTCGAGCTCGCCGACGACCGCCGTCGGCCCTCCGTTTCTGGCGCTGCGCATGAGGCAATCCGCCCTGGTCGGCTCGACGACGGTGAACACGGGGCGGCGCTCGGCATCGCGCTCCCAGAAGTACGCACAGACCGCGGCGGCGAATCCACCGACCCCGGCCTGCACGAAGACATGGGTCGGCCAGTCGCCGAGCTGGGACACCGCTTCGTCGACCATCAGTTGATACCCCTGCATCACGTCGCGAGGCACGTCCATGTAGCCGGCGTAGGACGTGTCGGAGATCACGAACCAGCCCTGCGCATCGGCGTCGCGCGCTGCGCGCCGGACCGCATCGTCGTAGTTCCCGTCGGTCCGCACGACCCGGGCACCAAAGCTCTCGATCGCGCGCTGGCGGCCCGCGCTGACCGTCGCGTGGACGTAGATGACGCAACGGCAGCCAAAGAGCTGCGCGCCCCAGGCGACGGAACGGCCGTGATTGCCGTCGGTGGCGCAGGTGACGGTGATCTCCGCGCAGTCGTTCCGGACGCCGCCGCGGAGCAGGTCGCTCATCTCGATCTCGCGTCCCAGGCTGCGGCGCAGTTCCTTGCATAACAGTCGGCCCACGGCATAGGCGCCGCCCAGGGCCTTGAAGCTGCCGAGTCCGAACCGGCTTCCCTCGTCTTTGTAGTCGACCCTCGCGACGTCGAGCGTCCGGGCGAGAGCCGGGAACGAGCGCAGGGGCGTGACGCCGTAGCCCGGCCAAGCCGTGATCTCGGCCCTGGCACGGTCGAGCGCGGACCGGCTGAGGATGCCGGCGCGAGCCGCGCCGTAGGGCTCGCTCCGTTGGCTCTCGGGGTTGAGAAGAAGGTCGGTCCGGATATCGGGAACGGTGGACATGAGGTCGGGTCGGGATCGAGGTGTCATGGGTGACCGGCGGATGGTCCGTCCTCCAGATCGCCGAGGGCGTCGTGGAGGTTTTCGATCTGCGTCATGCGCGCGCGCGCGGGGGCGCGGATCCTGGCCGTGACCGCGGTCGCCAGGTAGTTCACCAGGCTGACCGCAGTCACGTACGAGTCGAACAACGCGGTCTCGCGGTGCGGACAGGGAAGGACGGCCTCGGCTTGCGCCGCGAGCGCCGACAGCCGCACGTCCGTCAGCGCCAGCACCGGCATTCCCGTTCTGGCGGCGACCTCGACGATCGGTCGAAGCAGACGCGCCCGGCGGCGAAAGTCGACCGCGAGAAGCACGTCCTTGCTCCCGCACCCGGCGAGAAGCTCCGCCTGCCGCCCTGCCGCTTCGTTGAGCAGATGCACGTCCGGCCGGATCTGGGAGAGCAAGGCGGCGGCGTAGAACGCCGTCGCGTAACCATTCCGATACCCGGCGACATGGACGCGTCGCGCGTTCGCGAGCAGGTTCACCGCCTTGTCCAGGTCGGCATCGGCGAGGCCTTCGACGAGATCGGAAAGATCGGCGACGTCGTGCCCGATGTGTTCGGCCAATTGTTCCAGCGGCGTCCGTTTCGACCCCGCCGCGCGCATGCGCTGCAGCGGCGACTGCCTCGCTCCGCGGGAGCGCAGATGCGCCCGGAAGGCGTGAAAGTCGAGGAATCCGAGACGCCGGAAGAAGCGCGCGGCGCTCGCCTTCGACACGCCGGCGAGATCGGCCAGTTCCGTCGCCGAATAGCCGAGAAGATCCCTGGAATGGCGCAGCACCACGTCCGCCATCTTGCGATCGGCGGCCGACAGGTCGCCGTAGAGCTTGCGGATGTGCGCCTCGAGGGAATCGGAGTCCGTGTCTTGCATGCTGCGGGTTGTGCCTTGATGTAGTGCGCGATTCACCGGGAGGATGAACGAGCGCACCAGAATGAAACATTGCTTTCATCATTTGAACACGACGAAACGCTAGTTTCCACCTGCGGTCATTGAGCAAGAGCAATGCCAACGCTCTGCGCGCGCCGGCGCGGCGTCGTTCCCGTCATGGCGTCCGCTGGCTGGTATGCAACTTGCTGCATGCCGGGCGTGTTCTCCTCACGCCGTTCCGGATCGCCATGAAATCCAAGCTCCTCACCGCAGCGCTCGGTCTTCTTGCCACCCTCGTCCTGGCGACATCGTCGCCCGCCCGAGCCGACGACACGCTCGCCACCATCGCCGCGAAGAAATCGATCGCCATCGGCATTCCGACCGACTTTCCGCCGTTCGGCTTCGTCGGCCCCGACTTCAAGCCGCACGGCCTCGACATCGAGGTCGCGAAACTGATCGCCGCGAAGCTCGGGGTGAAGGCCGACCTCGTTCCCGTGTCCACGCCCAACCGGATTCCCTATCTGCAGACCGGCAAGATCGACCTCATCGTCTCGGCGCTCGGCAAGACGCCCGAGCGCGCCGCGGTCATCGACTTCACGATTCCGTACTCCCCGTTCTACCTCGGCGTGTTCGGGCCCAAGGATCTGCCGATCAAGAGCTACGCCGACCTGGCCGGCAAGACGGTCGCCGTCACCCGCGGAACGATCCAGGCGGACATCCTGCAGCAGAAGGCGCCGCCCAGCCTGAAGATCGATCGCTTCCAGGACGACGCGTCGACCATCGCGGCTTTCGTGTCGGGACAGGCGCAGCTCCTCGCCACCGGCGTGGCGGCCGCCGACGCGGCGATCAAGAAGAATCCCGGCCTGCATGCCGAACTCAAGCTGGTCCTGAAGGACTCGCCGAACTACGTCGGCGTGCGCAAGGGCGACACCGCGCTGCTCGAGAAGGTCAACGCGATCCTGCGCGAATCCCGAGCCGACGGCACGCTCAACGGCTACAGCGAACACTGGCTCGGCCGCGGCCTCGGCAATCTGCCCGAGTAAGCAGGCGCCGACGCCCGAGGGAAAGGCAGGCGGCGATTCGCGACTCGCTCCGTCCCCTCGCGAACCGCCGCCCGCACCGGTCGACACCATGACGCTCGACTTCGCCGTCGTCCTGGCGCAATGGCCCATCCTGTTGCGCGGGCTCGCGCTGACCTGCCTCCTGAC
>JAKAML010000004.1 GCA_021812845.1 Pseudomonadota bacterium | reverse complement strand
TTCGCCAAGGCGCGGCGGGTGACGGTGGCGCGGGTGTTGACGGCGGCGGGCGCGATCGGCGGCGGAAGAATCTCAGATCGCGCCGAGCTGGCGCGGCGGCTCGTGGAGATGACGGAGCAGGACGGCGCGGAACCGGCCTCGGCACCGGGCCCGGTGAAAGTCCGCGATCTCGCGCTCGGGGCGGCGGGGCTCGGCGCCGCCGGCGGGGCTCTCTGCGCCGCTGCGGCCTGGACGGTTTGCGGCGCTCCCCTCCGGTCCGACGGCTCGGGGCCGAGCCGGGACGGCGATCCCGTGCCGCTGCTGCTGCCGTGGAATCTCGACGGGCTCCGCGGGCTCGCGGCCGGGTTCCCGGCCGGCGCATAGAGTCCTCGGGTGCCCGGGCCCGACCGGTCACGCCGCGGGCGGAACGGCGCGACCATCCACGGCGCGCCGCGCCGTCAGCGCGGCGACTTCGGGCCGAAGATCGCGAGCAGCAACTCGGCGACGCGAGCGCTCTCGATGTCGTCCTTGTGCAGGATCGCGGCGGCGCCGGTACGCAGCAGCTCGACCGCGCGCTGGCGGGTCATGGCGCCCGAGACGATCACGATCGGCCCGCCGTAGCCGGCACGGCGGATGAACGGCACGGAGGTCAGGGCGCTGTCGACGGGCGAGATGCGGTCGTCGAGGAAGATCAGGTTCGGCTGCGCGGACTTGATGGCGTCGAGGGCGGTGCCGAGCGAGCGCGCGTGGCGAACCTGCACCGCGTGGCCGCAGGCGAGCTTCAGCGAGGAGACCAGCCACTTCGCGTCCGACGGCTCGTCGTCGATGATGAGGAAGTCGTCGAGCGGCGGAAGGTCGCGGATGCGGCGCGCGAGCGCGCTGCGGGCGCGCATGTGACCGTTGCCGAAATCGTCGGTCGTGAAGGAAATCAAACGGCTCTCCCGGGTTCGGGACGGAACGGGACGCGGTCGGAGGCGCACGGCCGGCGGCGGGGCTGCGAACGCCGCGCGCCGGCGCGACACGCCCGGCGGCGAACACTATGTCCATTCGGGAGCGCAATTGCGCGACCAGCCGTCGAAAGTGTTTTTCCGCGGCCTCGCGGATGATCCGTGTGCGGGCTCGGTCCCGTCAGGTTCCCGCGGCGAAGGGGGCGGCGGCGAGCCACGGCGCGAGGTCGGCGAGCGCCCGGCGCGACATCACGCGCTTTTTCGCGGTGCCGCGCTCCTTGCCCTTGAGGCGCCGGCCGTCGGGACCCTGGGTCGGGGCGTCGTCGAGCGGCGGCAACAGGCCATAGTTGATGTTCATCGGCTGGAACGAGCCGCGGCGGCCGGACGAGGCGGTGGGGTCCGGTTCCTCGTCGACGAGAACGTGGCCGCCGGTGATGTGGTCGAGGAGCGCGCCGAGCGCGGTCGTCGGCGGCGGCGCGGCGAGCGTGTGGCCGAGACGCTCGGCGGCGGCGAGGCGGCCGGCCAGTAGGCCGATGGCCGCGCTCTCTACGTAGCCCTCGACGCCGGTGATCTGGCCGGCGAAGCGCAGCCGCGGCATCGCCTTGAGCCTGAGCGCGCGGTCGAGAACGCGCGGCGAGTTGAGGTAGGTGTTGCGGTGGAGGCCGCCGAGGCGCGCGAACTCGGCGTTCCCGAGCCCGGGGATCATGCGGAAGATCCTGACCTGCTCGGCGTGCTTCAACTTGGTCTGGAAGCCGACCATGTTCCACAGAGTCGCGAGCGCGTTGTCCTGGCGGAGCTGGACGACGGCATAGGGCCAGCGGCCGGTGCGCGGGTCGTCGAGGCCGACGGGCTTCATCGGGCCGAAGCGCAGCGTCTCGCGGCCGCGCTCGGCCATCACCTCGACCGGCAGGCAGCCGTCGAAGTAGGGCGTCGTCGCCTCCCACTCCTTGAAGCTCGTCTTGTCGCCGGCGAGAAGGGCGTCGACGAACGCCTCGTACTGGTCCTTCGTCATCGGGCAGTTGAGGTAGTCCGCGCCAGTGCCGGCGGGGCCGGCCTTGTCGTAGCGCGACTGGAACCAGGCGACGGAGGTGTCGATCGAGTCGCGGTGGATGACGGGGGCGATGGCGTCGAAGAAGGCGAGCTCGGCCTCGCCGGTGAGCCCGGCAACGGCCCGGCTCAGGGCCGGCGAGGTCAGGGGGCCGGTCGCCACGATCACGCTGTCCCAGTCCTCGGGCGGCAGCCCGGCGATCTCGCCGCGCGCGATGGTGACGAGCGGGTGGGACGAGAGCGCGGCCGTCACCTTTCCCGAGAACGCATCACGGTCGACCGCGAGCGCGCCGCCCGCGGGCAGCTTGGTCTCGTCGCCGGAGGCGAGGATGAGCGATCCGGCGCGGCGCATCTCCTCGTGCAGCAGGCCGACGGCGTTGGTCTCCCACTCGTCGGAGCGGAACGAGTTCGAGCAGACGAGTTCGGCGAGGCCCTCCGTCTTGTGGGCCTCGGTCATGCGCACGGGGCGCATCTCATGCAGGACGACGGGGACGCCCGCACGGGCGATCTGCCAGGCGGCTTCCGAGCCGGCGAGGCCGCCGCCGATGACGTGGATGGGTTCGCGTGTGCTCATGGCGGCGGAAGCTATCCCGGCAGCGCGGTGCTGCAAACCCGTTTTCGCGGGTCGAGCGCAGGCTGGCGGCGCGGAACCTTGAAGTGCCGGCCGGCGTTCATATTTGACAGGTGCGCCGTCGCGGCGCCGGGCTTCACCGTGGAAACAGGGACCGCGCGGCACGGCGACGCGCGGCGCACCTGACCGCCGGGACGAGCGGCCGGGTCGAACGGCACCAACCGGAGCGGAGCCGATGCGGCGCGATACGATCGATTTTCCCCCGCGCGGCCGGCAAGGCGCATCGGATCGCAGCGCCCCGGAACGGGACACGGCCGGCTGGCACTCGGCCCAATCCCCCGACACGGCCCCCGACACGGCCCCCGACACGGCCCCCGACACGGCGGAGATCGCCGCCACGCTGGCCCGACTCGACACGCTGGCGCGCGTGCTCGACAGCGCGGTGAAGCTGCCGGGAAGCGAGATCCGCGTCGGCGTCGACGCGCTCATCGGCCTCGTGCCCGTGATCGGCGATCTCGTCAGCGGGCTGATCTCGAGCTACGTCATCCTGGAGGCACGCCGGCTCGGCGTCTCGCGCTGGACACTGGCGCGGATGGCGACCAACACCACCGTCGACACCCTGGTCGGCGCGGTGCCGATCGTCGGCGACGTATTCGACGTCGCCTACCGGGCCAACGTGCGCAACGTCGCGATCCTCAGGCGGCATATCGAGCGTCACCACCCGGCGGCGGCGGCGCGAGCCATGCGCGGCGCGGTGATCGACGGCGAGGCGGTGCGCGTCGGCACGGACCGCGCGCTCTGACGCCGGGCTGACACCGCGAAGCGGGCCTTGCGCCGCTCCGGGACCGTCATTGGAGCGGTGCAGACACGGGGCTGTGCAGATCGGGGTCCGGGAGGGGAAGCGCGTTTGGCGCCGAATCACTCCAGTGTTAGCCCGCTCCCCGGACGGGGGATCTGAGCAGGAACCGGGCATGGGTCGGACGACGGCGTCTTTCGGGCGATGGGTCGTGGTCGGCGCGGCGGCTGTGCTGGCGGGGGGCTGCACGCACGCGGGCTTCGGCTCGGCGGAGGGGCATTTCGCGACCTTCTCGGTGCCCGAGCCCAAGGGCACGACGGTCCATATCTGCCACGCCTACGGCTGCCAGCGGAAGACGCGCGTTCGCTTCACCGACGCCGATCTCGCCGAGCTCGGCGCGATCATGGCGAAGTGGCGCGGCAAGACCGACACCGCCGAGGACGAGCGGCGGGGCGTCGCCTACGCCATCGGCTGGATGGAGACGCGGGTCGGCAAGGAGATCGGGACCAAGGACGACCGGCCGGGCATGGACTTCGCCGCCTCGGGCGACCCGACGCAGCAGGACTGCGTGGACGAGGCGACGAATACGACGAGCTATCTCACGGTGCTGGCGGGCGCAGGGCTCATCCGGCATCACACGGTCGGCACGCCGTTCGCCAAGGAGAACTACCTGCGCGGCGTGGCCGGCTGGACGCACTGGACGGCGGTGATCGAGGAGAAGTCGACCAAGAAGCGCTACGCCGTCGACAGTTGGATCTACGCCAACGGCGAGAACCCGGCGGTGGTCGCGACGGAGGAGTGGTACATCGCCGACCTCGCCAGCCTGCCCGCGGCGACGCGGTAGGGCAGGAGCCGACCGCGCATCGCCGGCTGTCCCCTTCACACGCAAGCCGGCCGCGCCGCCCCGGACTGCGCCCGATCCGCTTGCGCTGGATCAAGCCCTGTGCCGACCTGGGCTTGGACTGTGGCGGGGCGATGTGACACTCTTCGGCCGTGGCTCAAGACGCGCACGGGTGTTCCATGACGTTCTCGTCCGATCTCAGGAAGAAGCGCACTTGGGAGGACTGGCTCGGGCTCGCGCTCGGGATCGCCATCGCGCTCGGACCCTGGATCCTCGACGAGGCTGCGAACGGCAGGATCATCGCCAATGCGGCTCTGGCCGGGCTCGCGGTGATGCTGCTCGCGGAGCTCGATCTCGTGTCCTCGCGGCGCTGGGTGGAGCTCTTGCAGCTCGCGATCGGCGCCTGGGTGGTGATCGCCGCAGTCGCGTTCGGCTACAGCGGAGCGGGCGCGCTCAAGGGCTGGCACGCCGCCGCCGGGCTGACGGTCATGGCGCTTGCGGCGTTCGAGCTGTGGCAGGGGCGCGAGGGCTGAGCGCGCGCGGTTGCGTTCCTGCCCCACAAAGGCCCGAGTTGAGCGGCCCTTTGGCTGCGAAAGGGACAGGGATCGGGCAACGGAGGACGCGATGCGGGCCCTCGGCAATCGGCATTTCGTGCGCGGGGTCATGCTCGTCGCGGCCCTCGGAATGGCCGGTGCGTCGAAAGCGGACGAGCGCGTCTATCTCGGCAGGCCGGTCGAGGTGCTCAAGGTCGTGCCGGGCACGGGATCGGCCGGGACCGCCGTCTCGCCCGAGGTCCAGTCGCCGCCGGGGGCAACGGCAGGCAAGGCAGCGTCGAAGTCGACGTCCCCGAAGCGGACACCGGGCCATGCGGTGAAGCTGACCGTCGAGCGCGAACCCGGCGCGAGCGACAAGGCGGCAGCCGAGAAAAGTGCGCGAGCCAAGGCGGCGCGCGGCAGGGGAGCCAACGGCAACGGCGCCTGGCCCGACTACCCGGAGTTCCAGAAGGCCGAGGAGCTGCTCGGCTGGATCAACGGCTACCGTGAGAACCCGGAGCCGAAGCGTCTGCCCAAGGCCATCGAGGCGATGAGCCGGCTCGGGCTCTTGCGCGACGGCGACGCGGCAGGGCTCTACGTCGGGTTCGCCGCCGGCGTGCTCGGGGCCAACCCCGAGATGGCCGAAGCGCTGGTGACGCGGATGTTCCCGCGCCCGCCCGAGGAGCAGGGCGTGATCATCAAGGCCATCGCCTATTCGGGGCTCGCGGACTGGCGCGGCCTGCTCGAGAAATTCGTCGAGCGGATGCCGGCACGGCGCAAAGAGATCGAGCGGCAACTTTTCAAGGAGGCGGAGACGCTCGAGACGGTGAAGCTCGAGAGCGGCCCGGCGCCGATCGACGCGCTGTGGGGCTATCATTTTGCGACCGGATCCCACCAGCCGCTCGAGCGCATCGTCGGCGCGCTGGCGTGGGCGGCGGACAAGTCGGACGCCGAGAAGCTGACCATCGGCAGCATGGCGAAGTGGACGCTGGCGTCGAACGCGATGCGCGACAAGAGGCTTCTCGACTGGCTGCGCGAGGCGGGCGCCGGGCGGTCGAAGGAGATCCAGGTGCAGCTCCGCGAGGTGGTGGTGGCGGCGGAGAGCTTCGAGGTGTCGAAGCTGCGGCGCGACGCGCTGGCGGCGATCGAGGACGTCAAGCGCCGCGGGCCGCAGGCCAAGCCCTCGACATGGACCACGGCCGTCGGGGCGGCGCCGACGGTGATCGGGCTCGCGTGCGTGGCGGCAAGCGTCGCCGGACAGGTGGCGCTCGGCATCCCGTGTGTGGTGTCGGGCGCGCTCTCGTCGGCGGTCGCCAAGCACTGGGGCCAGAACTAGGACCAGATACCGGTCCCGAACCGGGGCCAAGGCCGGAGCCTGAGCCTGAGCCGGGATCGGAGCTGCTAACGATCGGCGGGAGCGGAGGTCTCCCGGCGCCGCGGCTCGGTCTCAGCCTGCTCGTCGAGGAGCGTCTGCAGCGCCTTCTGCGCGACGTCGGCGACGCCGGGATCCTTGGTGATCATCGCTGCGACGATGGCGCCGTCGATCAGTAGCGCGATCTCGTGCGTCAGCCGGTCGGGGTCGCGGACGCCGGCGCCGACGCCGAGATCGCGGATGTGAGCCAGCACCTGACGCTTGTGGCCGAGCGCCATGTCGCGCAGTCGATCGCTCGTCTTGTCGTGCTCGGCGACGGCATTGATGAACGGGCAGCCGTAGAAGCGCTTCTGGCGGAACCACTGGCCCAGGGTCGGGAAGATCGACAACAGCCGCTCGCGCGGCGTCTCGCCGGCGGCGGTGGTCGCGGCCGTGAACCAGTCGCGCCACGCCGCGCCCTCGGCTGCGAGGACGGCCTCGACGAGGCTCTCCTTCGAGCCGAACAGCTTGTAGAGCGTGGTCTTCGCGGTGCCGGCGGTCTCGACGATCGCGTCGACGCCGACCGCGTTGATGCCGCGCTGGCAGAAGAGCTCGGTCGCGGCGGCGATCAGCCGCCCGCGCGGCGTAGGATCCGACTTCGCGCGGGGGCCTGACTTCTGGACGGACACGGGCGTGACGGGCATCGGGGTCTCGGTGCGATCCCCGCGTGGCCGAAGGCGGGGCAGCGGAACAGGAAGGGCGCGGCGGTCGAGGGCGCACGTGCCCGCCGCGCGTGCGGGCAGAACGGTCTGTAGCATCGGCGGCTGGCCGACGCACCTGGACCGTTCGGCGCGGCGGGGACTGCCCAAGCCGCGGGCTGCGCGTCTGAATGCTGCTCTGCAACTAGGCAGATCACCGATCGCATCCAAGCCTGTGTTTCATCCCAACATATTGAAAATACATTGCTTTAGCGAATTCTCAATCGTTGGCACGGCGCTTGCTAATACAGACCGGTCTGTTTCCTTAACAGGCT
Organism: Pseudomonadota bacterium; assembly: GCA_021812845.1. Classification (GTDB taxonomy): domain Bacteria; phylum Pseudomonadota; class Alphaproteobacteria; order Rhizobiales; family Hyphomicrobiaceae; genus JAKAML01. The sequence goes on along the minus strand of JAKAML010000004.1, from coordinate 8,232 downwards.
TCGCCGGAGCAACGGCCCAGCCGCAAGACCGAGGAGAGCGCCGATGAACGCCACTGCCAAGACCGTGCTGACCGGATGCCTTGCTCCCGAGCCTGCCACGGCGCCGACCGGCTGCCTGACGCCGATCGACAAGGCCGGGCTCGAGAAGCTGATCGCGGCCGGCAAGGCCAACCCCGACGTCATCAAGACCCTCAAGTGCCGGACGGTGGCCGAAGGCCGCTTCCGGCACTTGAACTTCATCCGCAACCTGCCGGCCTACATCGTCGACGAGCCGCCGGGGCTCTTGGGCGACGACACCGCGCCCAACCCCTCGGAGGCGGTGCTGTCGGCGCTCGGCTCCTGCCTCGCCGTGGGCATCCACGCCAACGCGGTGGCGCGGGGCATCACCGTCTACAAGCTCGAGATCGAGCTCGAGGGCGATCTCAACATCACCGCCGTGTGGGGCACGGGGGACCTCTCCGAGAAGCCGGTCGGCTTCACCGACATCCGCGCCAAGGTGACGTTCGAGGCCGACCGGCCGCGGGCCGAGCTCGACGCGCTCGTCGCCCACGCCAAGGCGTGGTCGCCCGTCGCCAACACCATGACGCGGCCGGTGAAGCTTGAGGTGTCGCTCGCCTGATGTCGCCGGCCGCGGAGCCGGGAGCGCTCCCTGCTCCGGGGCCGCACGATCCTGGTCCGCGTCCGTTCCCCGAAATTGCCGTGCCGAGCCGGAGGTCCCCATGCCGCTCACCCTCGTCCGCAGCGAGCCCGCGCCGTCGCTCATCGATCGCGTGCGCGAGGTGGTCGACCAGGATCTGACGTCACAGGTCGTGGCCATCGACCGCGACGGCGTCTATCCGGAGGCGGTGCTGCGCCGGCTGGGAGCGGCGGGCGCCTTTGCCCAGCACGTCTGCGGGGAAGCCGGTGCGACGGTGGCGGGTCCGACGGGACTGATGGCCGCGATAGAAGCCATGGCAGCGGTCGGGGAGACCTGCCTCTCCACCGCGTTCTGCATGTGGTGCCAGGATGCACTGGCCTGGTACGTCGCGTGCTCGGACAACGCGCACCTGAAGCGCGACCTGCTGCCGGGCGTGGCGTCGGGCGCCATCCTCGGCGGCACCGGCCTGTCAAACCCCATCAAGCGCTTCTACGGCATCGAGCCGATCCGGCTCAAGGCCAGGCGAAGCGCGGGCGGATACACGGTCAAGGGGGCGCTGCCCTGGGTCTCGAACCTCGGGCCGGATCATCACTTCGGCGCCGTGTTCGAGCGCGACGACAAGCCCGGCCATTTCGTGATGGCGATCGTGCCGTGCGCGTCCCTGGGGCTGACGCTCGCGCAGAGCACCGAGTTCGTCGCGCTCGACGGCACGCGCACGTTCGCCGTCCAGATGCGCGAGGTTTTCGTCCCGGACGAACTCGTCGTCGCCGATCCGATCGAGGCCTACCTGAAGCGCATCCGGCCAGGGTTCGTGCTGATGCAGGCCGGCATGGCGCTGGGGCTGATCGAGGGCGCGATCCGGCTGATGGAGCAGGCGATGACGAAGCTCGGCCACGTCAACGCCTACCTGCCCGAGCAGCCCGAGGCGTTCCGCGAGGAGCTGACTCTGCTGCGCGGCACGGTCGCACGGCTCGCAGAGACGCCGTTCGATCCGTCGGACGCCTACTGGCGCGCCGTGCTCGGCGCGCGGCTCGCGGCCGGCGAAGCGACGGTCAGGGCGGCGCACGGCGCGATGCTGCACCAGGGCGCGCGCGGGTACGTCGCGACCGGCGCGGCACAGCGGCGGCTCCGGGAAGCCTACTTCGTCGCCATCGTGACGCCGGCGACGAAACAGCTCCGCAAGATGATCGCCGAGCTCGACGGCGCCGGCTCGCGCGGGAGCCGCTGCGCGTCATGATCCGCGGGCCGGTGACAGCGACGGGCGGCCGGGCGTTCGTCCTCGGGGCAGGGCAGGCCGGCGCGCAGGTCGCCAATCGCCGCGGTTGCGATGCCGCCGCCGCCATCAGCCCAAGCCAGCCGAAAAGGAGCAGAGCGCCGGGGGTGTCCCGGCCGGAAGTGCCGACCGACCGCCGCGGATCGCGATCCGCTTCCCGTCCAGTGCGTCAAGAACAGCGAGGCTTGCCATGACAGAGACCGTACTCATTTCGCCCGAGGAGCTGTCCGCCCTCGCCGCGACCCGGAAGACCGTCGTCATCGACACCCGCGATCCGAAGAGCTACGCCGCCGGCCACATCCCCGGCGCCGTCAACGTGCACGAGATCTTCACCTACCTGGCGACCTCGACGGCCGAGGGCGTGGCCGAGCTCAACAGGAAGTTCGCCGCCGCGTTCGGGGCCGCTGGCCTCGGCGGCGAGGAGACGGCGATCGTCTACGAGCAGTCGATGAGCACGGGCTTCGGCCAGTCCTGCCGCGGCTACGTGCTGCTCGCGTACCTCGGCTATCCCAAGGTCAAGATCCTGCACGGCGGGATCGCGGCGTGGACGGCGAAGGGCCTGCCCACCTCGACGGCGGTGCCGAGCCCGATGGCGCGCGTGTTCCCGATCGATCCCCTGGCGGCGCCGATCCTGATCGGCCGCGACGAGATGCTGGCGGCACTCGCCGATCCGGCGATCGCCAAGCTCGACGTCCGCGACGTCGACGAATGGATCGGCGAGAGCTCGTCACCCTACGGCCGCGACTTCTGCCCGCGGAAGGGCCGGCTGCCGGGCGCGGTGTGGATCGAGTGGTACCGGATGATGAAGCCCGACGGCGACGGCCAGAAGTTCAAGTCGAAGGCCGAGATCCTCGGCGAGTGCGCGACCGTGGGCATCGGGCCCCAGACGCCGGTCTATCTCTACTGCTTCAAGGGCGCGCGGGCGTCGAACACGTTCGTCGCGCTGAAGGAGACGGGGATCGAAGACGTGCGGATCTACTTCGGCTCCTGGAACGAGTGGTCGCGCGATCCCGCGCTGCCGATCGAGGCGGGTGCGGCGGGCATGGTGTCCGCGGCCGGTTCCACCGCCGCCGCCTGAAGTGCCCGACCAGGGCCGGCGCCAATATGCCGGTCCAGAGGCGGGCGCGGCCCGCCGTCCGATCCCGAAACCGAGGCGTCACGCAAGGAGCAACACATGTCCACATTCGACAATCCGTTCGACGTCGCGCAGAAGCCCGCGAAGCGCTGCGGCTGCAGTTGCGGGCAGCATTCTACGCAGGGCGAGCACGACGCGGCCGCGACGCGGGCGAAGGCGGAGGCCGAGTTCGTCGCGACTGCGGGCGAGGAGCAGCGCGCGCGGCGTGTGGTCGAGGCCGGCGTGATGCGGGCGCTGTTTCCGAACCCGGTGCAACGGCGCGCGTTCCTGAAGGCGGTCGGTGCGACGACCGCCGCCGCCGCACTGGCGCAGGTGTTCCCTGTCATGACTGCGGCCGACGCCCTGGCCGCGGGCGGCACGCCGGAGAAGAAGGATCTGAAGGTCGGCTTCATCCCGATCACCTGCGCGACGCCGATCATCATGGCGCACCCGATGGGCTTCTACGGCAAGCAGGGCCTCAATGTCGAGGTGGTCAAGACCGCCGGCTGGGCGGTGATCCGCGACAAGACGCTGAACAAGGAATACGACGCCGCACACATGCTGTCGCCGATGCCGCTCGCGATCTCGCTCGGGCTCGGCTCGACGGCGGTGCCGTTTACGGTGCCGGCGATCGAGAATGTCAACGGGCAAGCGATCACGCTCGCCATGAAGCACAAGGACAATCGCGATCCGAAGAACTGGAAGGGCATGAAGTTCGCCATTCCCTTCGACTACTCGATGCACAACTACCTGCTGCGCTACTACCTCGCCGAGCACGGGCTCGATCCCGACAAGGACGTGCAACTCCGCTCCGTGCCGCCGCCGGAGATGGTGGCGAACCTAAGGGCCGACAACATCGACGGCTTCCTCGCGCCCGACAACATCTGCCAGCGCGCGGTGTTCGACGGTGTCGGCTTCAACCACATCCTGTCGAAGGAGATCTGGGACGGGCATCCGTGCTGTGCGTTCGCCGCCAGCAAGGCGTTCGTGACCGAGGCGCCGAACGCCTACGGCGCGCTGCTGCGCGCGATCATCGAGGCGGCGGCGTTCGCCTCGAAGGCCGACAACCGGAAGCAGATCGCGGACGCCATCGCGCCGGCGAACTATCTCAACGCGCCGGTGACCGTGCTCGAGCAGGTCTTGACCGGCACCTATGCCGACGGTCTCGGCAATGTGAAGAAGGATCCGAACCGCGTCACCTTCGATCCCTTCCCGTGGGAGAGCTTCGCGGTCTGGATGCTGACGCAGATGAAGCGCTGGGGTCAGCTCAAGGGCGACGTCGACTACCAGGGCATCGCGAAGGAGGTGTTCCTTCAGACCGACGCCGTGCGGCTGATGAAGGAGGCGGGACTGACGCCGCCGGAGGCCTCGACCAAGACCTTCGCGGTGATGGGCAAGACGTTCGATCCGGCGAAGCCCGAGGACTATCTGGCGAGCTTCGCGATCAAGCGCAGCTCCTGATGCGACGGACGAGCGGGCGGAGACACCCATGACGAAGCCGATCGATCTGCGGGCGGGAGCGGTCTCGCTGCTGATCCTGGTCACCTTCCTGCTCGCCTGGCACCTCACGGTGTCGGGCGGCAGCGGCGTGCAGAAGATGGATCCGGAATACGCCAAGCTCATGGGCATCACCACGACACAAGGCAAGTCGGCGATGCCGGGGCCGCTCGACGTCGGCGCTACACTGTGGGGGCACCTCAAGGATCCCTTCTACGTGCGCGGCACCAACGACGTCGGCCTCGGCCTCCAGCTCGGCCATTCGATCCTGCGCGTCATGGCGGGCTACCTCCTCGCCATGGCGGTGGCCATACCGCTCGGCTTCCTGATCGGCATGTCGCCGCTGATGAGCCGGGCGCTCGATCCCTTCATCCAGGTCTTGAAGCCGATCTCGCCGCTCGCCTGGATGCCGCTCGCGCTCTACACGATCAAGGACTCGGGCGCATCCGCGATCTTCGTGATCTTCATCTGCTCGGTTTGGCCGATGCTCATCAACACCGCGTTCGGCGTCGCCAATGTGCGCAAGGAATGGATCAACGTCGCGCGCACGCTCGAGGTCGGCACCTTCCGCAAGGCGTTCACGGTGATCCTGCCGGCCGCCGCGCCGACCATCGTCACCGGGATGCGGATCTCGATCGGCATCGCGTGGCTCGTCATCGTCGCGGCCGAGATGCTCGTCGGCGGAACCGGGATCGGCTACTTCGTCTGGAACGAGTGGAATAATCTCTCGATCACCAACGTCATCACCGCGATCCTGGTCATCGGGGTGGTCGGGATGCTGCTCGACCAGCTGCTCGCGCGGCTCGGTCGCCTCGTGACCTTCCCGGAGTGAGACATGCAGGATCGATACATCTCGATCGAGGGCATCTCGCGCGCCTATCCGGCTCCCGGCGGCGGGGTGACGACGATCTTCGACGACCTGTGGCTCGGTGTGGCGCGGGGCGAGTTCGTGGCCGTGATCGGCCATTCCGGCTGCGGCAAGACGACGGTACTCAACATCCTCGCCGGACTCGATGTGCCGTCGTCCGGAGTGGTGGTGGTCGACGGCAAGGCGATCGAGGGGCCGTCGCTCGATCGCGCGGTCATCTTTCAGAGCCACGCGCTGCTGCCGTGGAAATCCGCGCTCGGCAACGTCGCCTATGCGGTCGCCTCGCGCTGGCCGAAATGGTCGCGCGGCGAGGTCTCGGCGAAGGCGATGGCGGCGATCCGCCTGGTCGGACTCGAGCACGCGGCGGAGCGACGGCCGGCCGAGCTGTCGGGCGGCATGAAGCAGCGCGTCGGCATCGCGCGCGCGCTGTCGATCGATCCCAAGATCCTGCTGATGGACGAGCCGTTCTCGGCGCTCGACGCGCTGACGCGGGGCACGCTCCAGGACGAGGTGCGCAATATCTGCGTCGAGACCGGGCAGACGGTGTTCATGATCACCCACGACGTCGACGAGGCGATCTACCTCGCCGACAAGATCGTGCTGATGACCAACGGCCCCGGCGCCCGCATCGCCGAGATCGTGGTCAATCCGCTGCCCGACGGCCGCACACGTAACGACGTTCACCGGCACCCGGCCTACTACCCGCTCCGCAACCACATCATCGACTTCCTCGTCACGCGGTCGAAGTCGTTCGACGGCGAGCTCGCGGCCGGACGGCCGTGGGACGCACGCAACCCGCCGCTCGTCAACCCGGTTGCGCCCGAGCGCGCGCCGCTGGCGCCGGTTCCGGTGCCGGCCGGCCCGTCCGGCGAGGCGGTGGAGGCCGGCCCGGTTCTTACGCAAGCCCAGAGGAGAAGAACGACATGAAGCGCGCCGACCTGACGGAGAAGATCCTCGACATCAAGCGGGAGAAGGGCTGGAGCTGGACGCACATCTGCGGCGAGATCGGCGGCATGAGCGAGGTGTTGATCGTCGGCGCCCTGCTCGGCCAGCACAAGCTCGTCAAGCCGCTCGCCGCGAAGGCCGCCAAGCTGTTCGGGCTCTCGACGATGGAGGAGCGGATGCTGAACGAGGTGCCCTATCGCGGCACCGGAACCGCGATGCCGCCGACCGATCCGCTGATCTACCGCTTCTACGAGCTGGTACTGGTCAATGGCCCGGCCTGGAAGGCGCTGATCGAGGAGGAGTACGGCGACGGCATCATGTCGGCGATCGACTTCGACATGCAGATGGAGCGCCTGCCACACGAGAAGGGCGACCGCGTCAAGATCACGATGAGCGGCAAGTTCCTGCCCTTCAAGTACTACGAGAACGAGCAGGGCATCCCGGCATACGGGTTCAAGGAAGCCTGATCCCTGATCGCGGCCAACTGTCCGCGCCCGTTCCGCGCCCGTCCGTCCCCGGCCCGCGGCCGGTCGCAGTCGGCTGCTGCCGCCCTCCCGACGAGCGTCCGCTGACCGGAAGGGAGGGCCGTCGGCGGCGCATTCGGCCGCTCGTCCTCGGGCACGTCCGTGGCCGCCCCCTTCACAGCCGCGGCCGAACCGTCTATCACTCGCGTCCGGCCCGGCCCGCCCCCCCCCCGGCGGTCGGTCCCGCGGGTGTAGCTCAATGGTAGAGCAGCAGCCTTCCAAGCGCACTGCTCGCCCAAGGAACGGCAGCAATAACAATGCGTTAGGTGGTTCCGGCTCATCTTGCACCGGAGCCCGCACCGGGGGCTATGTGCGGGCTAGGTGCGGCGGGTTGACCCAGGGGTTGTGGACAACTCCGTGTGCCGCCCTTGAAGTGTCCAGGCGAGCACCTACCTTCACCCCAACACGAGTCAGCCGTAGCGTCCGGGGGCACCACGGGGCTGATTAAAACCGAAACGCCTCCGCCGTTGGCCTAACGCGCGAACTTGCGGCTCAACAAGGGTCACGCGCGAGGGACAGGAGAACGCCCATGCTGGTGTTCGTCTGCCTCGAAGCCAGCCAGCCGAGCGGTGTGCGTTACCGGGTGGCGGTCGGGTGCCTTGTGCATCCCGCCTTGGCTTCGCTGGTGCTCACGCTGATGCGGTTGTTCTGAACGGAAGGGGCATCCTGGTAACGGGGTGCCCTTTTCGTTAGGTTACTCAGCGGCTGCACCCGGATACACCGGACGTACTGGCAGCACGTCGCCGTGTTTGTCGCCATACTCGTCCACCATGTGGATGACGGATCGCCGCCAGAGGCTGTCCACATCCTTCACGGTCACGCGGGCCTTCTCGGCAATCGCTTCCAGGGTGCAAGGCTTGCCATTGAGTAGCAGTCGACTTGTTGCGACGATGATGGCCGCTTCCTTGCGACGCTTCTCATAATCCTCTTCGCTCGCCACTGGACTCTCCCTTTGGGCATCTCCACTCGCGCCCAAGGTAGACATGGAAGAGTGAAAAGTCCGTGTGCCCGTCATCACGCCTGTTGGGGAGCGGATGGCCACCGCCGCCATATCAAAACGGTATCTTGGCGCGTTCCTTGGCTTCCTCGTCGGCCTTCTTCACGCGCCGATTTACCCGCCGCAGACCGTAGCGAAACTGGGACTGCAATAGTCTGTCAGTCCGCTCCCGGGCTCGCCAGCCCACCAGCACTGTCGCAACACTCAGCGCCTCCAGTATGGGCTGCCACTTGGCCTGATCGCGCTCGGCCTTGGCAGCAGCTTCGATGGCAGGATCAGGGACTTCTACCTTCTTCGGCTCCGCCTTGGCCGGCTCGTCCTTTGGCAGTTCGTCCTTCAGCAAATCATCCTTGGGTAAATCATCTTTCGGCAAATCA
>JAKAML010000295.1 GCA_021812845.1 Pseudomonadota bacterium | reverse complement strand
CGAGTACATCTTCCGCAAGGAAGGCAAGAAGAAGTAAGGACCGAACCCATGGCCTCCAAGCAGAACAAGCTCACGGACCGCCGCAGCGCGCGCGTCCGCCGCCAGCTGAAGGCGCGGTCATCCGGCCGGCCGCGGCTCTCGGTGCACCGCTCCTCGCAGCACATCTATGCGCAGGTCATCGACGACGCGAGCGGCCGTACGGTGGCCGCGGCCTCGACGCTCGAGAAGGATCTCAAGGGTGCGCTCAAGACCGGGGCCGACAAGTCCGCGGCGGCGGCGGTCGGCAAGCTCGTCGCAGAGCGGGCCTTGAAGGCCGGCGTCAAGGAGGTCGTGTTCGACCGCGGCTCCTACCTCTTCCACGGGCGCGTGAAGGCGCTCGCCGATGCCGCCCGCGAGGGCGGCCTCAGCTTCTAACGAAAGGGCTTCGACAGTGGCACGTTCTCCTGAAGGCGGCGGCCGGCGCGGACGCGATCGCGGCGGTGACCGCGAAGAGCGCGACAGCGAGTTCACGGACAAGCTGGTCCACATCAACCGCGTCGCCAAGGTCGTCAAGGGCGGCAAGCGCTTCGGCTTCGCGGCCCTCGTCGTCGTCGGCGACCTGAAGGGCCGGGTCGGCTTCGGCCACGGCAAGGCGCGCGAGGTGCCGGAGGCGATCCGCAAGGCGACCGAGGCGGCCAAGCGCAACCTCACCCGCGTGCCGCTGCGCGACGCCAGAACGCTGCATCACGACAGCGCCGGCCGCCACGGCGCTGGCAAGGTCGTGCTGCGCTCGGCGCCGCCCGGCACCGGCATCATCGCCGGCGGCGCCATGCGCGCCGTGTTCGAGATGCTCGGCGTCCAGGACGTTGTCGCCAAGTCGCTCGGCTCGACCAATCCCTACAACGTCGTTCGTGCGACATTCGACGCCCTGAAGCACCAGGAGAACCCGCGCGGCGTCGCGGCCCGGCGCAACAAGAAGGTTTCGGACATCGTCTCGCGCCGCCGCGACGCGTCGGCCGCGGCCGACGTCAACGCAGAGGCATGAGCGCGGAGCCCCGCGACGCGCCGACCGAATGACAATGGAACCGTGACCCGACGGTGGAACACATGGCTGCCAAGAAGACGATTACCATCGAGCAGATCGCCAGCGCCAACCGGCGCCCGGCGGCCCAGGCCGAGACCCTGCGCGGGCTGCGGCTCGACAAGCTCAACCGCCGCGCCACGCTCGAGGACACGCCAGCGGTGCGCGGCATGATCGGCAAGGTCGCCCATCTGGTGCGCATCGTCGACGACAAGTAGGGTGAAGTCGTGAAGAGGTGAACTGGTGAGAGCGCCTGCGCCCACCACCTCACGATTTCACGATTTCACGAGTTCACGATCTGACGCTTCTCTCTCAGGGGTAAGGCCATGCGCCTCAACGAAATCAAGGACAAGGCGGGCGCCCGCAAGTTCCGCGTCCGGATCGGCCGCGGCATCGGCTCCGGCGTCGGCAAGATGGGCGGACGCGGCGGCAAGGGCCAGACTGCGCGCTCGGGCGCTCGCATCGGCGGCTTCGAGGGCGGCCAGATGCCGCTGCATCGCCGCCTGCCGAAGCGCGGCTTCAACAAGTGGCGCCCGAAGGACTGGAACGAGATCAACGTCGGCGACCTGCAGAAGGCGATCGACGACAAGCGTCTCGACGGCGGCAAGGCGCTCGACCTCGCGGCACTCGTCGCGGCCGGCGTGCTGCGTCGCGCCAAGGACGGCCTCAGGCTGCTCGGCTCGGGCGAGCTTAAGGCCAAGCTCAAGATCACCGTCAACCACGCCACCAAGTCGGCCAAGGCCGCGGTCGAGAAGGCCGGCGGCACGGTCGAGGTGATCGAGGTCAAGGTGCTCGACGCCGACGTCGCCAAGGCCAGGAAGTCGGCGGCCAAGAAGGCCAAGGCCCAGGGCGGCAACGCGACCAAGACGGCCGGCGGCGAGGAGTGAGCCGCGGCGCGCTTCCGCGGCGCGCCGGACACCGGGGTCGGATCGCGGCGCGACCGGTGCAGGGCGCCGGTTGCGCCGGACCGCTTCCGGTCCCATCTCCCCGGCAGCACGACGAACTCCGCTACGAGGCGCGACCGGTCGCCCGCCGGATGCGCCCCTGGGCTCCCGGGCAGGAGAGACGACATGGTATCCGCTGCTGAGCAACTCGCCGCCAACATGAACTTCGGTGCCTTCGCCAAGGCCGAGGACCTGAAGAAGCGGCTCTGGTTCACGCTCGGCGCGCTGCTCGTCTACCGGCTCGGCACCTTCATCCCGCTGCCCGGCATCAATCCGGTCGCCTTCGCGGAAGCCTTCAAGTCCCAGTCGCAGGGCATCCTCGGCATGTTCAACATGTTCGCCGGCGGCGCCGTCGAGCGGCTGGCGATCTTCGCCTTGAACATCATGCCCTACATCTCCGCCTCGATCATCATGCAGCTCATGAGCTCGGTGTCGCCGAAGCTCGAGGCCCTGAAGAAGGAGGGCGAGGCGGGTCGCAAGCAGATCAACCAGTATACCCGCTACCTCACCGTCGTGCTGGCGGCGTTGCAGGCCTACGGCATCGCCGTCGGCCTCGAGGGCTCGCAGTCGAGCACCGGTCCCGTGGTCGCCGATCCCGGCTGGTACTTCCGCCTCTCGACCGTCATCACGCTGGTCGGCGGCACCATGTTCCTGATGTGGCTCGGCGAGCAGATCACGCAGCGCGGTGTCGGCAACGGCACCTCGCTCATCATCTTCGCCGGCATCGTCGCGGCCCTCCCCGCCGCCATCGCGGGCCTGTTCGAGATGGCGCGCACCGGCGCGCTGTCGACGCTCTTGCTGCTCGCGCTGTTCGCGCTGATGATCCTCGTCATCGGCGTCATCGTGTTTTTCGAGCGCGCCCAGCGCCGGCTCCTGATCCAGTATCCGAAGCGCCAGGTCGGCAACAGGATGTCCCAGGGCGAGGCCTCGCACCTGCCGCTCAAGCTCAACTCGTCGGGCGTGATCCCGCCGATCTTCGCCTCCTCGCTGCTGCTGCTGCCGGTCACGGCGGCGCAGTTCTCGGCCGGCCAGGGGCCCGAGTGGCTGAACTCGATCGTCGCCGCGCTCGGCTACGGCCAGCCGCTGCACATGCTGGTCTACGTGCTGCTCATCATTTTCTTCGCGTTCTTCTACACGGCCGTCGTCATCAATCCCAACGAGACCGCCGACAACCTCAGGAAGTACGGCGGCTTCATTCCCGGCTACCGTCCCGGCGAGGCGACCGCCCGCTACATCGACTACATCCTGACCCGCATCACGGTGGTCGGCGCGCTCTACCTCGCCGCGGTCTGCCTGCTGCCCGAGATGCTCATCTCCTACGCTTCCGTTCCGCAGTCGTTCGCTGCGATCCTAGGCGGAACGTCCCTCTTGATCGCCGTCAGCGTCACGATGGATACCGTGGCGCAGGTGCA
>JAKAML010000294.1 GCA_021812845.1 Pseudomonadota bacterium | reverse complement strand
TCTGGCGCAGCGCGACGCGGTGGGCAAGGCGTCGCTGCAGATCGCGGCCGGCCCCAGGCTCGGCGGTGTCGTCATCGAGTGCGAGGGGCTGACGAAGGGCTTCGGCGACCGGCTGCTGATCGACGATCTGTCGTTCAAGCTGCCGCCCGGCGGCATTGTCGGCGTCATCGGCCCGAACGGCGCCGGCAAAACGACGCTGTTCAAGATGCTGACCGGCGCCGACAAGCCCGACAAGGGCTCGATCCGCCTCGGCGAGACGGTCAAGATCGCCTACGTCGACCAGAGCCGCGCGCACCTGGACGACAGGAAGACGGTCTGGGAGGAGATCTCGGGCGGGCTCGACCAGATGCTGCTCGGCGGCAAGAAGGAGGTGCCGAGCCGTGCCTATTGCGGCTGGTTCAACTTCAAGGGCCCGGACCAGCAGAAGAAGGTCGGGATGCTGTCGGGCGGCGAAAGGAACCGTGTGCACCTCGCCAAGCTGCTCAAAGAGGGCGGCAACCTGCTGCTGCTCGACGAGCCGACCAACGACCTCGACACCGAGACCTTGGGCGCGCTCGAGGCGGCGCTCGAGGACTTCCCCGGCTGCGCGGTCGTGATCTCGCACGACCGCTTCTTCCTCGACCGGCTCGCAACCCACATCCTCGCGTTCGAGGGCGACAGCCACGTCGAGTGGTTCGAGGGCAATTTTGCCGACTACGAGGAGGACAAGAAGCGCCGCCTCGGCGACCAGGCCGTGGAGCCGCACAGGATCAAGTTCAAGCGGTTCGAGAGGTGACGCGCGGCCGCCGCCGTCAGTTCGCGCTCGCCGAGCGGCGCTTCTGGACGTAGCTGTGGCTGATCTCGCCGGCGGCAACCAGGGCATCGACGCAGCGCGGCGAGAGCCTCGGGCCGTTGGCCTTCATGCAGCCACGCAGCGCGGCGCTGCCGACGGCGTGGCTCGAGCAGTAGGCGAAGTAGTCCGACATGCAGGCCGAGCGGACGCTCGACGAGACGGCGTGCGCGGCGGGCGCCAGAGTTACGGCGAGGGCGAGGGCGGCGAGCGTGGCGGTGGCCGCGAGGGTGGCGAGGCGGACGATCGGGGCGCGGCGGGCAGCGGGCGTCGGGATCATGGCAGGCTCCGGATGGGAGATGTCGTCGAGACAAGGCGTCGGACCGCCGCGGACACCGGCGCGCGTAACCGGGCGGTAAGGTTAATGCTGCGCTGATTTGCCGAAAATGTCCTTAATCGGCGGCCCCTGCGCGAAAAAAGAGATCGAGGGTGGCCGATGCGCCGTGGCCTCCGTCGCGGGGCGGAGGCGCCGATGCCTCGACCCGCCTCACCCGAGCCCAAATCCTCGGCACGATGGCGCGAGGTTTCGTCGAGGGAGGGGCGGCATGGCGATGTTCCGGCGCGGGCCGGCGGGCGGCGTTCCGGCCGACGCCAACACGGTCGCGATCGCCGCCGCGGGCGGCGGCGACGGAAACCGCGTCACGGCCGTCGTGTCCGCGGTCGCGCTCGTGTTCTCAGCCTACAGCCTGTGGGAGACCTCGCTCAAGCAGGCGGACATCGCCGTCTTCGTGCCGCCGGTGATCCAGTTCGCGCAGCCCTATCAGAACTCCAACTTCGAGATGATCTCGATCCCGGTCACGCTCAGCAACGACGGCGCGCGCACGGGCACCGTGCTGTCGATGGAGCTCGCCGTCGGCGACCCGCGCACGGGCGCGACCAAGCTCTTCTACGCCGCCGACCTCGGAACCTGGAGCATGGAACGGGCGCGCTCGCGCGCCTTCACGCCGTTCGCGCCGATCTCGCTCGCCGGGCGGTCGAGCCGTACCGAGAACGTGCTGTTCTACACGCGCGGCGACGACCAGAAGCCCAACGAGATCATCCGCGAGGTCGGGCCCTATCGGATGTCGCTTCGGCTCGAGATCGCCGAGGGCGACGATGTCGGCGTCCTCGATCGCCTGCTCGGTGCGAAGGCGCCCGAGCTCGTGTTCGAGCGCGAGCTCAAGTTCTACGACGCGCGCGCCTTCCAGAACGGGACGATCGCGCTCTACGCCCGCGACTGGCGGTCGGCGTCGAGCGCGGCGCCGCGCTGAGCGGTGGCGGCGGACCCCGCGGCGGTGGGCGTTAAGCCTGCCGGCCGGCTGCCGTCTGACGGACCAGTGCCCGGCCTGCCGATTGCAGAGCCCGGTGGAGATACATCGTCCACCGGGGATTTCCGTTCATGCTGTCCTTTGCTCAATTCATGATGTTCGCGCTGTTCGCGGCCACCTTCGTCCTCGTCGTCGTGGCCGAGCTCGTCCCGCACCTGCCGACCAGGCGCGCGGCAGCGCTCGCCTCGATCGCCACGGTCTCGGCCGCACTCGGCTTCCTCTGGCGCGATCCGCCGCGCGGCGGCGACTGGCCGACCATGAGCTGGACCTATGCCGGCAAGGCCGCGAAGCCGAACCAGCGGACCGCCTATGTCCGCGCCGGCGAAGACCAAACCGAGGACGAGGCGGAGACGCGGATCGTCGAGGAGCCCGGCGGATCGGCGATCTCGACCGGCGACAGCGCGGCGGAGCGGCTCGAGACGGCCTTCGTCGCCGCGTTCCGCTCGATCCCGCCGCCAGGGCCGGCGGCCGGCGACACCGTGCGCGACTGCGGCCATTGTCCCGAGCTCGTCATCATTCCGGCCGGTGACGGCGTCGTCGGCGCGGATCCAGGCGACGCCGCGGCCACGCCGGCCGAGCACCCGCGCCGCACGGTCAAGCACTGGCCGGGCTTCCTGATGTCACGCGCCGAGGTGTCGGCCGCCGAGTACGCGGCCTTCGTCCGGGCGACGGGGCGGGGGATGCCCGACTGCGACGGCGCGGGCGTCGCGACGGGCGTCGCCGCGACGTGCGTCACGGCGGCCGATGCCGTCGCCTATGCCGGCTGGCTGACGCGGACCACCGGCCACACCTACCGGCTGCCGTCGGAATCGGAATGGGAGTACGTCGCGCGGGCCGGCGAGGCGGGCGGCTCCGGCGCCGGGCTGCGGACGGGACTGGTGCCGGCTTCGACGGCCGCTGCCGGCGTGCCGGGCGGAGAGGGTCGCCACCCGTGGTCGGTCGTCGGGCTGGGCGGCGGCGTGGCCGAGATGACGGCCGACTGCTGGACCGCCGATCTGAGCCGGATGCCGTCGACCGGCGGGGCGGTCGAGCAGGACCGGCCGTGCCCGAGCCGGGTGCTGCGCGACGGGGCCGAGGGCGAGCCGTCGCTGTGGCGGCGGCCGAGCGCGCGCCGCCCGGTCGCGGCGGGCGTGGCGAGCCCAGGCATCGGGTTCAGGGTGGTGCGCGAATTGGGCCGCATCGCGAAGCGGTGATCGTGGCCGGAAGCGGCGCAGCAGATAGGTGGTGCCGGTCCGCAACAAGCACCGACGGGTCATGTTGCCGCTCCGGGCCAAGGCCCGACG
>JAKAML010000293.1 GCA_021812845.1 Pseudomonadota bacterium | reverse complement strand
GACCGCTACTTTCTCAACCGCGTGGCCGATCATGGACGGCCCATCGTCCTGGTACAGGACAGCTTCGCCCAGCTATTGCCCTCTGCCGACGCCATGGCCGACGACTTCTACGCGCAGCTGTTCGCCGTGGCGCCCCAGGTGCGGGCCCTGTTCCCCGCGCTCCGCGAGACCCCGCTCCGCAACGTCGCCCAGCTCGCAGCCGACGGCATAGCCTTCGTCGGCCCCAACGTCGGCGAGATGGCCGAGCGCGGCGAGGCGGGCCCGGGCCGGATGGCCGAGCCGAACGAGATCCTCGACGCGGTGGAGGCGCTGCTCAGGGCGCGCACGACGGGACCGCTTTCCGGACGCCACGTACTCGTCACCAGCGGGCCGACGCACGAGCCGATCGACCCCGTGCGCTACATCGCCAACCGCTCCTCCGGCCGGCAGGGTCACGCCATAGCCGCCGCCGCCCAGCGCCTCGGCGCGCGCGTCACGCTGGTGTCGGGTCCGGTGACAGAGGCCGATCCGCCGGGCGTCGCCGTCGTCCGCGTCGAGACCGCGGCCGAGATGCTGGCGGCGGTCGAGCTGGCGCTGCCGGCCGACGCCGCGGTGTTCGCCGCTGCCGTCGCCGACTGGCGCGTCGCCCGCGCCGGCACGGCGAAGATCAAGAAGACCGCCGCGCGCCGGACCCCCGAGCTCGACCTCGTGGAGAACCCCGACATCCTGCGCACCGTCGCCACCCTGCCGCGCGGCCGCCCGCCGCTCGTCGTCGGCTTCGCGGCGGAGACCGAGCGGGTTATCGAGCAGGCGCGGCGGAAGCTCAAGTCGAAGGGCGCCGACTGGATCGTCGCCAACGACGTGTCGCCGGCCTCGGGCGTCATGGGCGGCGCCCGCAACACCGTACACATCGTGACCGCGCAGGGCGTCGAGAGCTGGCCCGAGATGTCGAAGGCGGAGGTCGCCGGGGCGCTCGTCGAGCGCATCGCGAGCCGGCTCGCCCTCGGCCGCACGGCGCCCGACGGGACGGGGCGCGACTCGCGCCAGGCGGGAAAGGCCGCCGCCGAATGACGACGCGGCACACGGCTCCGGCTCGCACCCGATCGGCACCGTCGCCCCGCGCCGCGGCGCGGGTCCGCGTCCGCGTGGTGCAGCTCGCCCATGCCGCGGGCCTGCCGCTGCCGTCCTACCAGACCCGCGATTCGGCCGGCCTCGACCTCGTCGCGGCGCTGCCCGAGGCGATGCCGCTGCGGCTCGCGCCGGGCTCGCGCGCGCTGCTGCCGACCGGCCTCGTCATCGAGCTGCCGCAAGGGCTCGAGGCGCAGGTGCGGCCGCGCTCGGGGCTCGCGCTGAAGCACGGCGTCACCGTGCTGAACAGCCCCGGCACCATCGACGCCGACTACCGCGGCGAGGTGCAGATCATCCTGATCAACCTCGGCGCAGAGACGTTCGTCGTCCGGCGCGGCGAGCGGATCGCGCAGCTCGTCGTCGCCCCGGTCGTGCAGGCGGCGCTGGCGGAGGCCACGTCGGTGACGGTGACGGCGCGCGGCGCCGGCGGCTTCGGCTCGACCGGACGCAAGGCCGCGGCCCCTCCCCGTCGCGCCGCCGCGGGCGTCCGTAACAACAACAACCAGGCCGAGGCCGCGCGCCGGCCGAGGATGGCCGCCGCGGCTCCGGCCGCCGGCACGAAGAAGCCGCGCAAGCCGCCGTCGAAGAAGCCCGCAGCCGCGACGAAGCCGAAGAGCCGGACCGGCAAGCCGCGCCCACCCGCGAAGCCGGGCCGCCGCTGAAGGCCGCATCGGGTCTCCGCATTCCGCTGATGCGCCGCGCGCGCGAAGATCGTATGACACGGCCGCCAACCCGCGAGCGAGGAGCAAGCGCATGTCCGAGCCGACCGCCATCAGGACCCTGGCCGCCACCACCGGCTGGGGCCGCGGCCGCGTCTACGACAGCATCGCCGAGACCATCGGGCACACGCCGCTGGTGCGACTGTCGCGCATCATGGAGGCCGCCGGCAGCAAGGCCGACATCCTGATGAAGCTCGAGTTCTTCAATCCGCTGTCGTCGGTCAAGGACCGCATCGGCGTGGCGATGATCGACGTGCTCGAGGCGGAGGGCCGCATCGCGCCGGGGCGGACGACGCTCGTCGAGCCGACCTCGGGCAACACCGGCATCGGCCTCGCCTTCGTCGCCGCCGCGCGCGGCTACAGGCTGATCCTCGTCATGCCCGAGACCATGTCGGTCGAGCGGCGCAAGATCCTGGCCCACCTCGGCGCCGAGCTGGTGCTGACCCCCGGCGCGGAGGGAATGCCCGGCGCGCTGGCACGCGCCAGGGAGATCGTCGCCACCACGCCCGACGCCGTCGAGCCCGGCCAGTTCGTCAATCCGTCGAACCCGCTCGTGCACGAGAAGACGACCGCCGAGGAGCTCTGGAACGACACCCGGGGCAAGGTCGACGTGCTCGTCGTCGGCGTCGGCACGGGCGGCACGCTGACCGGCTGCGGGCGCATCCTGAAGCCGCGCATCCCCGGCCTCAAGATCGTGGCGGTGGAGCCGTCGACGTCGCCGGTGCTCTCGGGCAAGCCGCGCGGGCCGCACAAGATCCAGGGCATCGGCGCCGGCTTCGTGCCGGAGATCCTCGACACCCGCCTCATCGACGAGGTGGTCACGGTGCCATCCGAGATGGCGTTCGAGGTGGCGCGGATGCTGGCCCGCGTCGAGGGCATCCCGGGCGGCATCTCGACCGGCGCCAATCTCGCCGCGGCGCTGACGGTGGCGGCACGCGACGGCATGGCGGGGAAGACGATCGTCACCTTCGCGCCGTCGTCGGCCGAGCGCTACTTCACGTCGGATCTCTTTGCCGAGCCGCCGGCGCAGGGCTGATCCCGTCAATCGATCGACTGGCCGGTCTTCGTCCAGTCGGCGGCGAATTGGGCGAGACCGGCGTCGGTCAGCGGATGCCCGACCAGCGCCTTCAGGATCGCGGGCGGAATCGTCGCCACGTCGGCGCCCGCGAGCGCCGCGTCCTTGACGTGGTTCACGGTGCGGATCGAGGCGGCGAGGATGTCGGTGCGGAACTCGGGGTAGTTGTCGAAGATCTGGCGGATCTCGCGGACCAGCGCCATGCCGTCGAGGCCGATGTCGTCGAGCCGGCCGACGAACGGGGAGACGAAGGTGGCGCCCGCCTTGGCGGCGAGCAGCGCCTGGCTCGCCGAGAAGCACAGCGTCACGTTGACCATGGTGCCGTCGCCGACCAGCGCCTTGCACGCCTTGAGGCCGTCGAGCGTCAGCGGCACCTTGATCGCGACGTTCCGCGCAATCCGGCGCAGCACCTCGGCCTCGCGCATCAATTGGGCGTAGTCGGTCGCGGCGACCTCCGCCGAGACAGGGCCCGCGACGGCCTTGCAGATCTCCGCGATCGTCTCCTTGAAGTCGCGACCGGACCTCG